>PPEA01000922.1 GCA_002967005.1 Mycobacterium talmoniae | reverse complement strand
GGCGGTTGGCTGACCGACGCGACCGGCGCGCCGGCATCCGGGGGTGTGGACGGCACCGGCGCCGACGGCGCGGCGGTGGGGGTGCGCGAGGACGGCGCCGGCGCGCTGGGGTGCGGGGATTCCGGGTGGCCCACCGTCGCCCGGGAACACCCGGCAACCAGCAGCAACACAGCGACCAGCACAGCGTTTCGCATCCCGTCAGGCTAACCGCCGCCGGCGAATTGGTTGGGCTTGGCGTGGCCGGGCCGGGAAATTCGCTACCGTTCGGTCATGCACCAACACCCCGTCCGCGCGACCATCGCCACCGGCATCGTCGAAGGGTTCACCCGCGGCGGGGTGCACCGGTGGCGGTCCATCCCGTATGCGCGTCCGCCGGTGGGGGCGCTGCGGTTCCGGGCGCCCCGCGACGCCCGGCACGGCGGCTGGTACGGACGGGGCAGGGGTGGCTGACGGGGCCGCAGGCTGCTCGATAGTCTAAGAACGTCGAAAAATATTCACCCAGACGGCTAACAAGTGGTGCACGGCAGGTGAATTCGTCTTACCATCGGCGAGTGGCTGTCCACGGCGATCTCGGCACCTCGACGTCGAGCCAGCTGCTAGGGCTGTCGCCGGCGCTCCTGGTCCCGGTCGGGTCGACCGAACAACATGGTCCTCACCTGCCGCTGGACACCGATACCCGGATCGCCGCCGCGGTTGCCCAGTCGGTGGCGGCGCGCCTGACCGGCGACCCCTCCGCGGCCGCCCCGCGCCAGCAGTGGCTGGTGGCCCCGCCCGTCGCCTACGGGGCCAGCGGTGAACATCAGAGCTTCCCCGGCACGGTGTCGATCGGCACCGAGGCCCTGACCACGCTGCTGGTGGAGTACGGCAGGTCGGCCAGCTGCTGGTCGCCGCGGCTGGTGTTCGTCAACGGTCACGGCGGCAATGTGGCGGCGCTGCGCTCGGCGGTGAGCCTGCTTCGGGCCGAGGGCCGCGACGCCGGCTGGTGCCCGTGCACGGTGGCTGCGGCCGACGCGCACGCCGGCCACACCGAAACATCGATATTGCTGCATATTTCACCGGGTGAGGTGCGGACCGACCGCTGGCGTCCGGGAAACAGCGCCCCCTTGCCCGAGCTGATACCGTCGATGCGTCGCGGCGGAGTCGCGGCGGTGAGCGAGGTAGGAGTGTTGGGGGACCCGACCACGGCGACCGTCGAAGAGGGGGAGCGTCTGTTCGCGGAGATGGTGGTTGGCTGCGCCCGGGCCATCAGCGGCTGGGCACCCGGGGCCGACGGGATGCTGACATGACCCCGACCCGGCTGCCCGACGGGTTTGCCTGTGCAGGTGGACCGACGGGTCCGCGTGCTGGGTCGCGGCTCGGCGCTGCTGGGCGGATCCCCGACCCGGCTGCTGCGGCTG
>PPEA01000921.1 GCA_002967005.1 Mycobacterium talmoniae | reverse complement strand
GGACCGCGGGCGTCGTCGTGTTGCGGCTCCCCGGCCAGCGGGGTGCCGGCGCGGCGCGGCTTGCCGTCGAGCACCCGCTCCATCTCCGCCCAGCTCGGCGGTCCGTTGCCCCAGCCCATCCCGACAGTTTATCGAAAGTTTGTTCGATGCGTTTGCGTAATCCGGTGCCGGCCGGCCTGCCTCCGGGAGGGCGCTTCGCCGCCGCGCATCAGGAACCCCAGGGGCATCAAGAAGTCCGGCATGTGACGATGCGTCCGCCTCTGAGCGACAAACTGCGTGTGGTGACGAGGGGGCCTTCGGCGCCCGATTCTCGCGGCCGCAATCGCATCGTTCATCTCAGACCCTCACACCCGGCCGCGCACCGTCCCGGTTGTCGCTGATAGCCGGGCAACCGGAAAACCGCAATTGACGGTGACGTATGAGGCAGATCGGGATGTAAGTGTCTGCGGTGACTGGCTCGCCGCCCGTCCACCGCTCAAACCCCGGTTTGTCGCTCAGAGGCGGACGCATCGATGGCCCCGGCCCACGCGGTGACGCCTGTGGCAGGAGTGGCGCGAAATATCTTGCTCGCCAATCCAAACTGCGCCACCCCGACGCGGTTCGACTTCGCCGTGTTCCGCCGCGCGGCCAGCCACACCATGGCGCTACGGGCGAGCGACACCCCTTCGATCGGCGCCGAGACGGCGGGACCGGTATCGTGTCGACGACGTCCATCGGCTGTGCCGGCGTCGGCCGCGCCACCGCCAACCGAGCCATAAAGATCCTTCCGCACAACCGATTCCGGGTGTTTCGACAGAAGGTTCCCAGCTATTTACACCCGATCCCTGTTGTTGACGTGTTTTTAACTCTGCGTGTCTATCGCGGCCATGGGGTGCGGCGGATACTTCTACCCAACCTCAGCAACGGACAGAGGTGGCTGACGATGACACACCTGACAACACTCGACGCGAGTTTCCTCCAGGCCGAGGATTCCGATCGGCACGTGAGCCTGGCGATCGGCGGGATCGCGATCATCGACGGGCCGGCACCCGACCACGGCCGGCTGAAAACCATGCTGGCCGAACGGATCGGCGCGATACCCCGGTTCAACCAGGTGCTGCGGATGCGCCCGTTCGACGTGGGCGCCCCGCAGTGGGTGGACGCGGCGGGATTCGACTTATCCCGCCACATCCGCCGGGTAGCGGTGCCCGCGCCCGGCGCTGACGGCGAACTGTTCCGGGTCGTCGCCGACGTGATGGAGCGCCGCCTGGATCGGGCTCACCCGCTGTGGGAGTGCTGGGTCATTGAGGGCTTGACCGACAACCGGTGGGCGATCTTGATGAAGATTCACCACTGCATGGCCGACGGTGTCTCGGCGACCCACATCCTCAGCAGGCTGTGCGACCCGACCGGCGATAACGCGATCGCCGCCCCCGG
>PPEA01000920.1 GCA_002967005.1 Mycobacterium talmoniae | reverse complement strand
CAGGGCTGACCGCCGACGCAGCAGGCCGAGCTGACCGACCGGCGGCGACCTGGGCAACGGCGCACCGACACCATCCTGCTGGTGCACGTGGCCGCCCGGGCCGGGCGGCGCCACCACCATGGTGTCGTTGCCCCGCGACTCCTATGTCCCGATCCCCGGCTACGGCCGGGACAAGATCAACGCCGCGTACGCGATGGGCGGGGCGCCGCTGCTGGCCCAGACCGTCGAGCAGGCCACCGGGCTGCGGCTCGATCACTACGCCGAGATCGGCTTCAGCGGGTTCGCCGCGTTGGTCGACGCGCTCGGTGGGGTGACCGTCTGCCCCAGCGAACCGATCACCGACCCGCTGGCCGGGATCGACCTGGCGCCGGGCTGCCAGCGGCTGGACGGCCGCACCGCGCTGGGCTTCGTCCGCACCCGCGCACCCCGCGCGCGACCTGGACCGGATGGTGCATCAGCGGCTGTTCATGGCGGCGCTGCTGGGGCGGCTCACCGATCCGACGGTCTGGCTCAACCCGCGGCGCTGGTACACGGTGCCCGCGCGGGGTGGCCGCGCTCAGCGTCGATCGCGACGACCACGTGTGGGACCTGGCCCGGCTGGCCTGGGCGCTGCACGGCGCGACCACCACGCTCACCGTGCCGATCGGCGAGTTCACCGACAGCGATGCGGGTGCGGTCGTGGTGTGGAACCACCAGGCCGCCGCGGAGCTGTTCGACGCGCTGGCCGCCGACGCCCCGCTGCCCCCGGACGTATTCGACGGCCAACCGTAGCCAATCTGCGCCGAATGTGTGATTTCATACGCGACACGCCGCGGCCGGCGTATGAAATTGCACACTCGCCGCCAATAAAACCTAGCCTTGCTTAACTTAGGCAACGCTGTCCTGAGTAAGTATTACCTTGGGTGACAACGCATCTGAGCTGGGCGTAACGTGCTCAGCATGAGTGAACGCGATGCCCACAAGACGAAATTTCACGCGCTGCTGCAAGAGCAGATTTACAACGAATTCAGCGCCGCGCAGCAATACATCGCGATTGCGGTTTACTTCGACGGCGGCGATTTGCCGCAATTGGCCAAGCATTTCTATGCCCAAGCCGTCGAGGAGCGCAACCACGCGATGATGATGGTGCAGTACCTGCTGGACCGCGACGTCCACGTCGAGATCCCCGGGGTGGACACGGTGCGCAACCAGTTCGACGCCCCCCGCGACGCGTTGGCGTTGGCGCTGGATCAAGAACGCACGGTCACCGAACAGGTCAGCCGCCTGGTCGGCGTGGCCCGCGACGAGGGGGACTACCTCGGCGAGCAGTTCATGCAGTGGTTCCTGCGCGAGCAGGTCGAGGAGGTGTCGCTGATGACCACGCTGGTGCGGGTCGCCGGGCGCGCCGGGGACAACCTGTTCGACCTGGAGAACTTCCTCG
>PPEA01000092.1 GCA_002967005.1 Mycobacterium talmoniae | reverse complement strand
CCGCCCCGGCACGGCACCCAGGCCCCACCCGCCGCGCAGGGCCCACGGAGCATTTCTGCCCCACCAGCCCCAAATCCTGGGGATATGTGGCTTGTCGAAACGGATAGCGCATGCGCTACTACCCGGCATGAACCACTTCACCTACGCGCGGAATGGTCCCGTGAACGCAACCAATACGTGGGCCTGTGCCTGGAATTGCCGCGGCTGACGTTTTGGGCGTGGACGATGCAGGAGGCGATGGCCGGGATCGAGCAACTCGTCGACGAAGACATCGCCGAACGGGAGGCGGCCGGCGACAAGCTGCCGACGCCCATCACCGACCGGCCCTTCAGCGGCAAGTTCCTGGTCCGGACGTCGCCCATGTTGCATGCGCGGCTTGCCGTCGAGGCCGCCGATCAAAATGTGTCGATGAATTACTGGGTGGCGTTAAAGCTGGCGGAGCGCCCGCCGCCGAGCCTGCTGGACTGGTGATATCGCCGGCGCTATCCGTTTCGAGCGCACCTACATGGTCCGGATTCGGTACGGGTGGGGCCAGAGTGACTAGCGCGGGGCGGTGATATCGCCGGCGCTATCCGTTTCGAGCACACCTACATGGTCCGGAATTCGGTACGGGTGGGGCCAGAGTGACTAGCCTCATAGCCTATGAGCACCTACGGTGTCGCGATCCTCAGCTCGGACCTCAAAACCCTCGCCGAGGACGCCAAAAAGGCCGACCAGAAGGGGCTCGACGCGGTGTGGGCCTCGGAGTTCTACTCCCGCTCGGCCACCGTCTCGATGGCCGCCATGGCCACCGCCACCCAAACCTGCCGGATCGGGTCGTCGATCCTGTACGGCATCGGGCGCAGCCCGCTGGTGCTGGCCACCGAGGCCCGTGATCTCGACGAGCTGTCGAACGGCCGGCTGGTGCTCGGCATCGGCAACGGCACCAAACGGATGATGAGCGACTGGCACGGCGTGCAAGACACCTCCGCGCCGGCGCTGCGGATGGAAGAACTGGTGCCGCTGGTGCGGCGCATCTGGAACCTGCACGAAGGCCCGATCCGCCACGAGGGCCGCTTCTACAAGATGAACCTAATCCCCACCGAACAGGTGCCGCCGCCCAAACGCGACATCCCGATCGTCACCGCCGGGGTGCGACCCCGGATGTGCGAGGCGGCCGGCCGGGTCGCCGACGGGCTGGCCGGCCATCCGCTGTTCACCACCAAATACGTCGAGGAAATCGTCAAACCCGCCGTCGCCAAGGGCGCCGCGCACGCCGGCCGCAACCCGAACGACGTCGAGATCATCTCCATGGTCATGTGTTCCATCCACGACGACCCGCTCATCGCGCGCCGCGAACTGGCCCAACAGATCGCGTTCTACGCCTCGGTCAAGACCTACGACACGGTGCTCGACGTCAACGGCTTCACCAAGGAGGGGCAAGCCATCCGCGAGGCCTTCGGAAGGCGCGACCTGCCCGCCATGTTCGACGCGGTCTCCGAGGAGATGATCGACACCATGGGGGTGGCCGGCACCGCCGAGCAGGTCCGCGACGGGCTGCGCCGCTACGAGGGGGTGCTGGACCACATCATGGTCTACCCGCCGTCGATCGGCATTGCCCCCCAACGGGTCCGGGACAACTATGACGCGCTGCTGGACGCCTGCGCCCGCTAAGCGGGCTCAGCAGGGGAAGCAGGGCGTGAATCGCGGTGGCGGATACTGACCGTCCCGCCGGCGCCGCGATGCTGGCGCTGCCAGTCGTCGATCGCCTGCTGCGCGGCGTGATCGAGATAGTTGGTCGCGATGTCGACGGTGACGGCGCTGCGGGCCGGGATCTCGGCCAGCACCCGAGTCAGCTTGGGCAGCGCCAGGAAGGTGCAGGCCCCGGCCACCGTCACATGCCACTGGTCACCGATGTGCTCGGCGGTGATCTTGGCCCGGATCACCCGCCACCCGGTCACCGCGATGGCCAGCAGCAGCCCGACCAGCACCCCGTGCAGCAGGTTGACGAACACCACGCACGACACGGTCACCAGGTACACCATGAAATCGCCGTTGCGCCGGGCGGTTTCGATGTGCGCCAGGTTCACCAGCTCGATCCCGATGACGATGAGCAGACCGGCCAGCGCCGCGGTGGGAATCTTTTGGACCAGCGCCGCGAACGGCAGGGTGAACAGCAGGATCCACACCCCATGCAGGACGGCCGAGGCGCTGGTTTTGGCGCCGGCCTTGATGTTGGCCGAGCTGCGCACGATCACCCCGGCGATCGGCAGCCCGCCCAGCATCCCGGACGCGATGTTGGCGGTGCCCTGCCCGATCAGCTCCCGGTTGAAGTCGGTGCGTGGCCCGGTGTGCATCCGGTCCACCGCGGCCGCGGTCAGCAGGCTTTGCACGCTGGCGATCAGCGCCACGGTGAGCACCCCGGTGGCCACCGCGCCCCAGTTGCCGTCGGGCAGCGCCGGCAGCGCCAGCGCGTCCAGCAGCGACCCGTCGAACGTGATCCGGGCCACGTCGAACGGGAACACCAGCGAGAGCGCCGTCACCCCGACGATGGCGACCAGCGGCCCGGGCACGTAGGACAGCGGCGCCGGGACCCGCCGCCAGGCGATCAGCGTGACGATCACCAGCACCCCCAGCACCAGGCCGCCGCCGTGCGCGCCGACGATCTGATCCGGCAGGCCGATGACGTTATGCCAGGCCGAGCTCTTGGACTCCCCGCCCAGCAGCACGTGCGCCTGCTGCAGCGCGATGGTGATCCCGATCCCGGCCAGCATGGCGTGCACGACCACCGGGGAGATCGCCAGCGCGGCCCGCGCCACCCGGCTCAACCCCAGCAGCACCTGCAGCACGCCCGCCGCCACGGTGATCAAACACGTCACCGCCCAACCGAACTGGGCGACCAGATCGGCGACGATCACGGTCATCCCGGCGGCCGGTCCGCTGACCTGCAGCGGCGACCCGCCGATCAGCCCGCCGAGGATGCCGCCGACCACGGCGGCGATCAACCCGGCCAGCACCGGCGCATCGGAGGCGATCGCGATGCCCAGTGACAGCGGAAGCGCCACCAAGAACACCACCACCGAGGCGGGCAGGTCGTAGCGGCACAGCGAGCGCAGCCGCTCGGTTCGCGACGGCGCCGGGTCTTGGTCAACGGGGTGGCTGGCCAACGGCTCGGTGTACTGAATCGGTCGCTCCCTTGTTCGGTGACGTTCGCTTTGGACACGGAGCGTAACCACGTGCGGTTACCGCTGCGGTTTACGACGTTGCGCCGACGTAAACACTTCGTACACAGGGCTTTACTGATGCTGTGAGCACGGTGGTGAGCTGCTCGACGCCCAATAGCTATGGGCCAGGCTATTTATCGGCCAAACGGCGCGGCAACCGGCAAGCCCCGACACATAGAGAACCCAAATCTTTGCGGTTCAGATCACACCGATCAGAACCCGGCGCCGTGCACCTCGTGGCCGGGGGTTTCGGCGATCAGTCCGCGGTAGGCGTCCTCGACGGTGGCGCCGTGGTTGATCACCGCGTCGACCTCGCGGGCGATCGGCATGTTCAGCCCGTACTTGTTGGCGAACTCCATCACCACGCTGGCGGCCTTGACCCCCTCGGCCACCTGGTTCATCGACGCGATGATCTCGTCGATGGTCTTGCCGGTGCCCAGCTGCTCGCCGACGTGCCGGTTGCGGCTGCGCTGGCTGGTGCAGGTGACGATCAGATCGCCCATGCCGGCCAGCCCGGCGAAGGTGTCGCGCTGGCCGCCCATCGCCTCGCCCAGCTTGGCGATCTCGCGCACCGCGCGGGCCATCACCATGGCGCGGGTGTTCTCCCCGATGCCCAGCGAGTAGCCCATGCCGACGGCGATCGCATACACGTTCTTCAGCGCGCCGGCCATCTCCACACCCACCACATCATCGGTGGTGTAGGTGCGAAACCGCTTGGTGCGGAACAGGTTCGCCAGGTTGGCCGCCATGTGCTGGTCGGGCATCGCCAGCACCGCGGCGGCGGCGTAGCCCTCGCCGACCTCGCGGGCGATGTTGGGGCCGGCCAGGATGCCGGCCGGATGCCCGGGCAGCACCTCCTCGACGATCTGGCTCATCCGCATATTGGTGCCCTGTTCGAGGCCCTTGACCAGCGACACCACCGGCACCCAGGCCCGCAGCTCGGCGGCCAGCTCGGTGAGCACCCCGCGGAAGCCGTGCGAGGGCACCCCCATCACGATGACGTCGGCGCAGGCCGCGGCCTCGGCGAAGTCGGTGGTGGCCCGCAGCGTGTCGGACAGCTCCACCGCGTCACCCAGATAGCGGCTGTTGCGGTGGTTGTCGTTGATGTCGGCGGCGGTTTCCGCGGAGCGCACCCACTGCAGCGTCGGCCCGCGCCGCGCACAGATCGACGCGACGGTGGTGCCCCAGGAGCCCCCGCCGAGGACGACGACGTTCGGTTCCCGCTGTCTTGGTGCCATGGCGATCACCCTATGGCCGACCCCGGCCCTCCCACGGCGAGTTGGCGAACTCAGCCGTCCGGCCCCGCCAGCCGCCGCCCGTTCGTCGTCTCCATCGCCGAAAACCGCAGCGCACCGCTGTGCAGGTCGGTGGCGTGCTCACCGACCCGACCCACCATCGTCGTCGACGCCGCCGCCCAGCGCGACG
>PPEA01000919.1 GCA_002967005.1 Mycobacterium talmoniae | reverse complement strand
CGCCACCCGCGCGACCGGGCTGGCCACGCTGAGCGGCGACGACGCGGGCCCCACCGCCCCGATGCTGCCCGGTAGCTGGGCCACCGACCCCGACCAGTAATGAAGCGCAGATACGGGTTAAATCGACGTAAATATACGCAGATGCGGATTTCTACCGCGGGTTGTGTGCTTATATGGCGCGGGCCACAGCGGAGGGCGCGAGCGCCGGTAACTCGGTAGCCGCGCGCTGGATGGGATTGGATGGGATCGGAAATGGGAGTAGCGATGACAGGTTTCGACCGGAGCATGGTCGGCGGCACCCGGTCGGGTGCCCTGCTGGCGGCCGCGCTGGTCACGATCGGCGTCACCGCGCCCGCGGCCATGCCGGTCACCGCCGCGTCAGCCGACTTCCTGCTGGCCGCCGCGTCCACGCCCGTCGACCCCGAGCCCACCAACCCCATCAACGAGTGGTTCCAAACCTTCCGCGCCGACGACCTGGCGTTTAACGCCCAAGTCGAACACGTCCTCGGCGGCACGCTGCCCGCGTCCGGTGTCCCGCCCGCGACGCCGGCCGATGCGCTGGTCTACGACGTCGAAGCACCGGGCAACCTGCTCCGCGGCGACCTGGAGGCGCTGATCTACGCCACCGAGTACTTGAGCCACGGCGACTTCGGCGAGGCCGGCGCGATCCTGGCGCCGGTCCCCGTCGACACCCTGCAGGGTCCGGTGGTGCTCATCGACACCAACCTGACCGGGTTGGCGGAGGCGATCGGCGTCCCCGCCGTCGACATCAGCGCATTCAACAACGCGATCTATGAACCGATCATCGCGTTGGACACCACGCTGGAAAGCGCGCTGACCGAGCTCGGGGCCAGCCTGCCCAATCTCGATCCGCTCCCGGACACGGTGGCGGCGGCCGCGATGGATCTGATGAACGTCACCGACCTCGGTGGTCTGCTGAGCCTGCTGGACTTCAGTGCCCTCCTCTAAGACAACGGCGCCCGAACCGCTGCGCACCGCCCAGCCCACCGCGCCGTCGACGTTAGCGTTCATGGACCAAACCCTGTTCGCGACGCTGCGCGCCACCGGGCGCGACGCGGTGGTGCAGTGTGTCTGGGTGTATGACCGCGCCGTCGACCTCGACGGGTTGCGGCGTTTTCACCGCAACCTGTCGCACGGCCTGCTGGGGCGCCGCATCGAACGCTCCCCGCTGCCGTTTGGCCGGCACCGGTGGGTCACCGACCCCGGACCGCCCGAGATCGACATCGCCGAATCCGCGCGTCCCCGCGGCGAAGTCGGCGACTGGGCCGATGAACGCACCCAACTGCGGATCGACCCGGAACGCGGTCCGGGCTGGCATCTCGGCGTGCTGCCGCTGACCGACGGGGCCAGCGCGGTCAGCCTGGTGGCGTCGCACTGCCTGATCGATGGGCTGGGGTTGGCCG
>PPEA01000918.1 GCA_002967005.1 Mycobacterium talmoniae | reverse complement strand
GCGACGAACCCGCCGCCGTGGAGAACACCACCGACCGGCGCGGGGTCGGTCGGCGTCGGGTGGCCAGTAGATGCGCCAGCCGGGAAGGTCGCCGGCGGGCCCGGGGATGGTGCGGTCCTGCACCCGCAGCTCCGGGTGGATCGGGCGTCGGGGCAGCTCCGCCAGCTGTCGGCGCGCCACCTCGACACCTTGCTCGGTCGAGAACTGAAACGGCACCGCGTCCAGTACCTTCTGCAGAATGGCGTCGACGGGTGGCTTGTCACCGGAAACGGACATGCAGACACCGTACGCACCGCGGTCGGTGACGGGTGCATGGATGGTCGCCGGTTGGGCGGGCGCCGGCTACGGGATCTTTTTGACCGTGACCGCCGTGCGCTCGCTGCCCGGTGCCGACTTGACCGGGCAGTGGAGTTTGCAGCCGCTGTGCAAAGCGTCGATGGCGATGCTGTTGGCCGTCGCGGCGGCGGCGCATCCGTTGGTGCGCGAGCGGCGCTGGCTGATGCCGGCGTTGGGGTTTTCCGCGGTGGGGGATTGGCTGTTGGCGATCCCGTGGTGGCCGATGTCGTTCGTGGGCGGGTTGGGTGCCTTCCTGCTCGCGCACCTGTGCTATCTGGGCGCGCTGGTTCCGCTGGCCGCGCCGACGCGCCGCCGGTGGATCGCGGTCGCGGTGACCGTTGCCGCGTGTGTGGCGCTGCTGGTGTGGTTTTGGCCGGGCCTGGCCCGCGAGGGGCTGGTGCTGCCGGTGATCGCCTACATCGGGGTGCTCGGGGCGATGGTGTGCGCGGCGCTGCTGGCCCGGCTGCCGACGGTGTGGACCGCGGTTGGGGCGGTGTGTTTCGCGGTGTCCGACGCGATGATCGGCATCGGCCGGTTCGTGCTGGGCAATGAGGCGCTGGCGGCGCCGATCTGGTGGGCCTACGCGGCGGCCCAGATCCTGATCACCGCCGGGTTTTTTTCGGCCGGCCGGGCGCGAGCGTGCGCGAACCCGGGGATAGTGCGGCGTGTCGACCGGGGACACGCACGCTCGCGGCCGGAAACACGCCGCCGAGCATGAGCCGATCGCGCGGGTGCTGCCGATGCTGTCGGTGCCGCACCTGGACCGCGAATTCGACTACCTGGTGACCGCCGACCAGTCCGACGACGCCCAACCCGGGGTGCGGGTGCGGGTCCGCTTCCACGGCCGGCTGGTCGACGCGTTCATCCTGGAGCGCCGCACCGACACCGACCACGTCGGCCAGCTGGGCTGGCTGGACCGGGTGGTCTCCGCCGAGCCGGTGCTGACCGCCGAGATTCGCCGCCTGGTCGACGCGGTCGCGGCCCGCTACGCCGGCACCCGCCCCGATGTGCTGCGGCTGGCGGTGCCGCCCCGGCACGCCCGGGTGGAGCGCGAAACCCCGCCGGCGCCGGACCCACCCGGCCCGGCGCCGGTCGACC
>PPEA01000917.1 GCA_002967005.1 Mycobacterium talmoniae | reverse complement strand
CCGCACGGCGATAGGCGATCCAGTCGTCCCCGAAGCGGCCCCGCAGGTGCTCGCGTTCGCTCCAACCGGCGATCCCCCCGCTGAACACCGCGGCGATCCCGGCCGCAACACCAGCGCCGGTTCGCCGAACACCGCCGCGGCGATCAGCAACAGGGCGACCCCGGAGACCTGCATGGGGTTGGCGAGGTAGGCGTACGGCCCGCCGGTCACCAATGCCGGCGGCGGATCCCACGGGAACGGGGTGCCACCGTGGTGCACGAAGTCGGCCACGGCCCGCAGCGCGATGATCGCGACCACGGCGCCGGCTTGGATCCATAGCATGTCCCAGGGCCCGCCGACACGGTGCCACTCCTCAGCCCAGCCGGTCCCGGTCAGCGCGAACGTCATTGTGGGACACACGAACAGGACCACCGCGGCGAACAACACGACCTGCAGCGTGGCGCGTACCCGCAGCATCCGCCGGTGCGCGGTCGCGACACCGAGCACCACGCCGGGCAGCAGGCAGACCGCCACCGCCAGCGCCTCACCCCACCACCAGTTCGGCCGCAGCACCACCAGCGGTTGCAGGCTGTCCATGGCCAGCACATCCGCGGCGAGCAGGACCGCCACCGGCACAACCGGTGTCACCCACGGCATCATCAACACCGGCACCGCACCCCACAGCACCGCCCAGCCGACGATCACATCGACGGGCACGCCCGCCCACATCGATCCGACGGTGCCGAAGGCCCACCACCCGAGCTGGACGGCGGCGGCGTTCACGGCAAGCAGCCCAACGACATTCCACAGCGCCGCCAGAAACGCTGCACCACGTAGCCGCGCCGTCGGCGCCGACAACCAGAGCCCACCGGCAGCACCGCGGGGGCGACCGCGGCGAGCCCGCGCAGCTGGCTGACGTCCAAACCGGTTGTCATGACCCCAAATCGAGGGCGTCGAGCAGGTAGGCCGCCGCCCGTTGGGCCACCACGCGTTCGATCGGGCCGAAATACCAGGCCGGCGCGAGCCGCCGGGTGTACCGCAACGCCCAACTGATGGCGGTGTGGCCGGGGTCCACCGAATGCCAGCTGATGTCGACCGACCGCCAGGTCAGCCAGGTCGCCAACGGCGTGGTGTCGGACACCAGCCGCATCCGCACCGAGTTCGGACCGCGTTCGACGACTTCGAACTCCACCTGGGACGGCGCTTCTCCCCAATGGTGCGCGGCGATGAACGACGGCCGGTGGTGGGCGCCGTCGAACAGGACGGTGCGCCGGTCCCCCACCGCGAGCCCGCTGCCGTGGTCCATCCGGGGCCGCGGAAAGCCGAGCGCCAACACGCCGGTGGGTGCGACCTGGGCGAAACGCAGCGGCCGGGACAGCGCCGCAATCACCTCGTCCGGCGTCGCCGCCACGGTGCGGTGCGCCGCCACCGCGGTGTCTCCGGGGAGGGTGACGGCGGGC
>PPEA01000916.1 GCA_002967005.1 Mycobacterium talmoniae | reverse complement strand
CGAGGCGCTCACCGCGCCGGCCCCGCACCACACCCGGCCGGTGCGCTTCGTCTGGCTGCAGTCCGAGACGGTCCGGGTCGCGCTGCTGGATCGCCTGCGGGAGCAATGGCGGGCCGATCTGGCCGGTGACGGCAAGCCCGCCGAGCGATCGAACGCCGGGTGGCCCCGGCGGCCAGATCCTCTACGACGCCCCCGAAGTCGTCATCCCGATGCTCGTTCCCGACGGCGCGCATGACTACCCGGACGCCGCCCGCACCGACGCCGAGCACACCATGTTCACCGTGGCGGTCGGCGCGGCCGTGCAGGCGCTGCTGGTCGCCCTCGCGGTGCGCGGGGTGGGCAGTTGTTGGATCGGCTCCACCATCTTCGCCGCCGAGCTGGTGCGCGCCGAGCTGGAACTGCCCGACGACTGGGAGCCGTTGGGCGCCATCGCGATCGGCTATCCGGCCGAGCCGGTGACCGAGCCGCGGGACCCGGTGCCGGTGGACGATCTGCTGGTGCGCCGATGAGCGTGCGGGACTCGGCGATCGCGCTGCTGTCCGGCTGGGCCGCACCGGATGCGGCCCAGGAAACACTGCGCCACGCCGTGCTGGCGTTCCTGGACGCCCGCCCGGACGCCTGCGCGCGGGAATGCGCGGCCGGCCACATCACCGCCTCGGCGCTGGTGCTCGACCACACCGGCACCCAGGTGCTGCTGACCCTGCACCCCCGGGTGGGGCGCTGGTTGCAGTTGGGCGGGCACTGCGACGACACCGACGCCGACATCGTGGCCGCGGCGCTGCGGGAGGCCACCGAGGAATCCGGGATCACCGGACTGCGTATCGACCCGGTGCTGGCCGCCGTGCACGTGCATCCGGTCACCTGCTCGCTGGGGGTGCCGACCCGCCACCTGGACCTGCAGTTCATCGCCCATGCCCCGCCCGACGCCCAGATCGGGATCAGCGACGAATCGCTGGACCTGCGCTGGTGGCCGGTCGACGGGCTGCCCGCCGACGCCGACGCCGCGCTGGCCTACCTGGTTTCGCGCGCGTCGCGCCGCCGGTTGTGGCACGCTTTTTCGCAGCACGCGTGCGTTAACCGGCCGCCGGGCACGGCCGAGGATCGAGGTGGACAGATGCGCGGACGTTTGCACACCTACACGGCGTACAGCATCGGTTGCGCCGTCGTCTGGGCCGTGGTCTTGGCGGTGCTGTCGGCCACCGCGGACGGCGCGACCCGGCACACCTTCGCAGTGTTCTTCGGCGGGTGGGTGATCGGGTGGCTGTCGGCGACCATCGCCCGCGCCGTGTATCCGCCGCCCCGCCGTCCGCCGAGTGTGGGGCTGTGACACGCCCGAGCCGTAAACGCGTGCCCTAAGCCCACACTCGGCGCGCGCTGACGCCCGCTACACGTCGGACGAGTAGCGGATGCCGCCGTCGGGAATGGCACCCCCGGCCACACCCG
>PPEA01000915.1 GCA_002967005.1 Mycobacterium talmoniae | reverse complement strand
GTCGAGGTGATCAGTTCACTGGCCGGGCGGGTGCCCGGCCCGGCGCTGCCGGTCGGCGCGGTGCGGGTCGGCGGGTTCGGCGGCATCGACGGGCTGCGCCGCTGGCTGCGCGATCAGCGCGTCGACGCCGTCGTCGACGCCACCCACCCGTTCGCGGCCACCATCACCGCCCACGCCGCCGCGGCGTGCGCCGAATTGGGTGTGCCGCATCTGATCCTGGCCCGCCCGGCCTGGGAGCCCGGTGACGCGCTGCGGGTGGCATCCAACACCGAAGCCGCGAAAACCGTTGCCGATCAGCACTTTGCCCGAGTGTTTTTGACCAGCGGGCGCTCGGGCGTGGCGGCCTTCACCGACAGCGCGGCGTGGTTTTTGATCCGGGTGGTCACCGCGCCGGATCCAGACACACTGCCGCGGCACCATCGGCTGCTGCTGTCCCGCGGGCCGTATCACTACGACGCCGAATACGCGCTGCTGCGCACCCATCGCATCGATGCGCTGGTCACCAAGAACAGCGGCGGTGCGATGACCCGGGCCAAGCTGGACGCCGCGGCCGCCTTGGGTGTCCCGGTGGTGATGGTGGACCGACCGCCGCTACCGGACGGGGCCACGACGGTCGGCAGCGTCGAGGCGGCAGCAGAATGGGTTGCCACGCTCGCGGACCTGCGCCGCTAGCAAACGCACTCTGCTCCTGCGTAGCGCCAGACCCACCTCACCAAGGTGAGGTGGGTCTGGTCGAGTGTGCACCCACGGCTTCGAGTGTGAATCGTGGGCGGAAGTTTCGCGTTTTTTTCGCCCACGATTCACACTCGAAGCCCTGGATGCACATTCGATGTGCGGGGAAGGCTACCCGGGGTAGCGGCGCGGGGTGTACACCCGGTCGTCGTACCACTGGGTCTGCGACGAGCCGACGATCAGCAGACACCGCATATCCACGTCGCCGGGGTCCAGGTCGGCCAGCCGCACCACCCGCACGTCCTCGCCCGCCCCGGACACGTCGCGCCCGATCACCACCGGGGTGCCCGGATCGCGGTGGTCGAGCAGCAGATCGCGCATCGCGGCGACCTGCCAGGTCCGGGTTTTCGACGCCGGGTTGTAGATCGCCAGCACCAGGTCGGCGGCCGCCGCCGCGGTCAACCGGGCGGCGATCACCTCCCACGGTTTGAGCCGGTCGGACAGCGAAATCACCGCATAGTCGTGGCCCAGCGGGGCCCCGACCCGGCTGGCCACGGCCTGGGCGGCGGTCATGCCCGGAACCACCCGGACCGGCACGTCGGGCCACTGCTTGGCCTCCTCCAGCACCGCGGTGGCCATCGCGAACACCCCGGGATCCCCCGACGACAGCACCGCCACCGACCGGCCCTGCTCGGCCAGCGTGCAGGCCAACCGGGCCCGCGCCGCCTCGTCGGTGTTGTCGCTGGGGTGGCGGCGCTGACCATCGCGGCCCGGCACCCGAT
>PPEA01000914.1 GCA_002967005.1 Mycobacterium talmoniae | reverse complement strand
GCACTGGTGAGCCACCCGGTTTTCGCCGACGTCGACACCGGCGTGGACGACGCGCTGGCGCTGGTGTACCTGTTGGCCAGCCCCGACGCCGACCTGGTGGGCATCGCCTCGACCGCCGGAAACGTTGGGGTCGACCAGGTTTGCGCCAACAACCTGGGTCTGCTGCAGCTGTGCGGGGTGGCCGGTGTTCCGGTGTCCCGAGGTGCCGACGGGCCGTTGCACGGACCGTTGCTCGTCGACGGCGCCCACGGCCCGACCGGTCTCGGCTACGCCGAGCTGCGCCCGCGACCGGTGCGCTCACCCCTTACGACGCGGCCACCGCCTGGTGCGGGCCGCCCGCGACCATCCCGGCCAGCTGATCGGGGTGGCCACCGGGCCGCTGGCCAATTTGGCGCTGGCGCTGCGTGCCGAACCGGCGCTGCCCACGCTGTTGCGTCGGCTCGTCGTCATGGGCGGCGCCTACGACTACCGCGGCAACACCACCCCGGTGGCCGAATGGAACATCGGCGTCGACCCCGAGGCGGCCGCGCAGGTGTTCGCCGCCTGGGGCGCGGCGGACCAGCTGCCGATCGTGTGCGGGTTGGAGCTCACCCATCGGATCGCGATGACACCGGCCCACCTGGACCGGCTGGCGGCGGTCGCCGGTTCGACGACCAATCCCCTGCTCCGGGTACTGGACGACGCGCTGCGGTTCTACTTCGAGTTCCACGACAAGCTCGGGCACGGCTACCTGGCGTATCTGCATGATCCGCTGGCCGCGGCGGTGGCACTCGACCCGGAGTTGGTGAGCACCCGGCCGGCGACGGTGGACGTCGAGCTAACCGGCACCCTGACCCGCGGCATGACGGTGGTCGACTGGACCGGGCGTTGGGGCAAAGAGCCCAACGTGGACATCGGGGTGAGCGTGGATCCGGACGCGTTTTTCGACCGGTTCATCGACCGGGTCGGCGCATTCGCGGCTCGACTGGGCTGATCAACTCGCCGCGTTCGCCCTTCGCCGAACGTGCCCATTCCTTCGCCGAACGTGCGCTGGCGGCGGGATTTTCGCCATTTTTCCGCCGTGGGCGCACGTTCGGCGAAGGGCGAAAGGCGACGAGCGGGCAAAGGCGGCCCCCGGTCACTCGTAGACCCCTTCCAGATACCAGCGCCGCTGCCGATAGCACAGCAGCAGCGCGCTGCCGGGGTCGCCGTCGACCAGTACCTGGGCGCGGGCGGTGCGGCCCTTGGGTCGGTCCGGATCCCACCACCGCTCGTCGACCGGCCAGGGCCCGGTCCACCAGCACAGCCGGTCGGTCCGACCGCGGGCCAGCAGCCGCGCCGGGTCGGCGGAGAACAGTCCCCGGTTGGTGACCCGGATCGGGTTGCCGTGGGCGTCAAGCAATTCCACCGGGTCGTCGCACAGCACCGCCGGCGACGGCTCGGGCAGTTGACCCGGCCAGGGCTGGCGCGGGTCG
>PPEA01000913.1 GCA_002967005.1 Mycobacterium talmoniae | reverse complement strand
CGCTGCGCTACGCGCTGACCCGGCTGGCGGGGCTGCTGCGCTGCCCCATCGACGTGTACCCGCCACAGCCGGGTGCGGTGCTGATCGAGCGCGACGTCGCCGTCACCACCCGCGACGGCACCGTGCTGCGGGTCAACGTCCACCTGCCCCACGGCGATGGGCCGTTCCCTGTGCTGCTGTCGGCGCACCCTTACGACAAGGACAACGTTCCGGCCAAAAGGCGCTGGGGCGCGGGGTATTCGGTGCCGTTTCAGTACCGCATCCTGCGGCAACCGTCGCGGATTCGGTTCTCCAGCCTGACCGGGTGGGAAGCCCCCGATCCGGCGTGGTGGACCGCGCGCGGCTTCGCGGTGGTCAACGCCGACCTGCGCGGCGCCGGGCATTCCGACGGGGCGAGTGCGCTGCTGTCCGACCAGGAGGGCGAGGACGTCTACGACCTCATCGAGTGGGCCGCCGCGCAGCCGTGGAGCAGCGGGGCGGTCGGCATGATCGGGGTGTCCTACCTGGCGATTTCGCAGTGGAAGGCCGCCGCGCTGCGGCCCCCGCACCTAAGGGCGATCGTGCCGTGGGAGGGCTTCACCGACCCCTACCGCGATCTGCTGCGCCCCGGCGGCATCCAGGAGGTCGGGTTCGTCCGGATATGGAGCCGCGGCCTACGCAACGTCCGGCTGAAATACCAACTCGGGGAAGAGAACACCAAACGCCCGCTGGTCGACGACTGGTGGCGGTCGCTGGCGCCGGACCTGGCCAACATCGAGGTGCCCGCGCTGATCTGCGGCAGCTTCTCGGACAACAACCTGCACAGCCGGGGGTCGATCCGCGGCTTCGAACACCTCGGCTCCGCCGAGAAGCATCTCTACACCCACCGCGCCGGCAAATGGTGCAACTTCTACTCCGAACCGTCGCTGCAGGCGCAGCTGGCATTTCTGGACCGGCACCTGCGCGACGGCACCTCGACGCCGCTACCGCGGGTCCGCCTGGAGGTGCGGGAGAGCCGCGATCAGATCGTGGCGGTCCGGGACGAGTCGAGCTGGCCGCTGGCGTCGACACGGTGGACACCGCTGCATCTGACCAACACCGGGCTGTCGACGGACCCGGCCGCCGCGGACGGGGCGATCAGCTTCGACACCCGTTCGCGCGGCGCATGCTTCGGCTGGACCGTGCCCGAGGACACCGAGTTGACCGGGCCGATGGCGGTGCGGCTGTTCGTCGAGGTGACCGGACACCCCGACGTCGACCTGTTCGTCGGGGTCGAAAAGTGGCGCGGCGCGCGCTATGTCCCCTTCGAGGGCTCCTACGGGTTCGGGCGCGACCGCATCACCTCCGGCTGGTTGCGGGCGTCGCTGCGCGCCCTCGACGAGCAGCGGTCGCGGCCGTTCCAGCCGGTGCCGACGTTCACCACCCCCGAGCCGCTGCAACCCCGGGCAGGTGGTGCAGGTCGACATTCCGCTGGGCCCGTC
>PPEA01000912.1 GCA_002967005.1 Mycobacterium talmoniae | reverse complement strand
CTCACCCGGGCGCTGCCCGATCCGGCCGAGCTGTCGCAGCTGCTGACCCGGCGCGGCGCGCGGCCGCTGACCTGGCGCGACTGGCAGAACATTGACCGCTCCGAACGTCGCCGCGGCGCCGAACTGTCCAGGCCCCGACTGAAATTCGTGTCCGTCCCGGAAGTGCTGGCGTTAGCGGACGCGGATTCGGCGTAGCGTGTCGTCGAACAGCGGGTCGAACAGCTGTTGGTGACCGTCGCTGCCCGAACCGCTGAGGACCAGCTGCGACACCCGGGCGTAGGAGTAGTACTCCGTGTGCGTCTTGGCGTCTGGACCCGGGTAGTGCGTGGTGACGCTGTAGCGGAAGCGTTGCGGCCCGTCGGTCGGGTGGGTGTCTTCGAGGATGGCCACCGTGTACCGGAATTGGAAGGGCCCGGTCGTCGCGGTCGACCGCAGGCAGCGGGAGATTAGCGCGATCATGTCGTCGAACCCGGCCGGGTTGTATTCGCGGCCGATGGTGAGGCTGATGTCGGCGAACTCGGAGGCACGCGCCGGATTCTGCCCGGAGACCTCGGCCGCCCGCATGTCGCCGGTGTCGGCGACGCCGATCACCGTGGCGCATTCCTCGGGTTTAAAGCCCATCATCCGATCCGGCTTATGCCATGCGAAGTAGCCGAAACCCTGCTGGGGTTCGGTGTCGGCCTTGATGATCCAGCCGGCCGGGAAGTCGGCCTGTTTGGGCAGCAGCTCGGCCAACTGGTCAGTGCTCAGCGCGGCCAGGCCGGGCGCCAGCGGCTCCGGGCCGGACCGGGTCAGGCGCCAGCTGGTGACCGCGTTGGGCACGGTGATCGCCACCGCGGCGGCCGCGATTACGCCCAGCACGGCGGTGATCAGCCAGGACAGCTTTGCGGTCATAGCGCGTGTAGCTTCCACACCGTTTGGGCGGCCAGCCGCGCCACCAGATCGACGTCGCCGCCGTCCATGGTGGTGGTGGCCTCCAGGAGCAGCCCGCGCACCGCGAAGTAGCTGACGTGGTGGGTCGAGGAGGTGGTGTCGCCGTCGTCGGTGGCGACAAACGAGCGGGTGACCGCGATGGCCGCGTCGGCGTCGGTGACCGGGTCCGCGTCGATCACTGTGGTGGCGGCGCGGTCGTGTCGCGCCTGGTCGGGCAAGTCGTGGGCGGTGACGTGGTAGGAGCCACACCGGGTCAGCCACGCCCGGTACTCCGCGATCAGGGTGGGGGCGTCGGCCACGGCCCAGATCATGAAGTGGGCCGCGGGACCCGCGTTGTCGGTTTCCCCGGTGGCGGAGGCGTCCGCACCGGCCGCGGTCGCGATCCACAGCGGATCGGTGATGCGGTCGACGCTCACGTACGCGGCGTACCTGCCCAACCCGGACAGGAGTTTCGGGAGGTCCCCGCAGGCGGGCGGGGTGTAGACCGGGCGGGCGTACGCCGGGTCGGGCGGGCGTCGGCGGGACCGGGGTT
>PPEA01000911.1 GCA_002967005.1 Mycobacterium talmoniae | reverse complement strand
CCTGCTCGATCCGCCCGACCCCGCGCCGCCCCGGCCCCACGACCCCGCGCCGGCGAGCAGCGCGCTGCCGACCCGCGACTCGGGCTCGTTCGTGTCCGCGGCGCGCGGCGGCGTCGAAACCAACTGGATCATTGCGCGGCCGCCGGGCCAGACCGGCACGCTGCGCCCGGTGATCGCGTTGCACCACTTCGGGGGCAACGCGGCCGGGGTGATGGACCTCGGCGTGGAGGACGGCCTGGCCCAGCTGGCCCGCGCGGGCCGGCCGCCGTTCGCGGTGGTCAGCGTCGACGGCGGCGACGGCTACTGGCACAAACGCGCCTCCGGCGAGGACTCCGGGGCGATGGTGCTCAACGAGCTGATCCCGATGCTGGCCACCAAGGG
Source organism: Mycobacterium talmoniae (assembly GCA_002967005.1). Taxonomy (GTDB): domain Bacteria; phylum Actinomycetota; class Actinomycetes; order Mycobacteriales; family Mycobacteriaceae; genus Mycobacterium; species Mycobacterium talmoniae. The sequence continues at coordinate 1,084 of PPEA01000911.1, read as the reverse complement.
GCTGGACACCTCGCGTGTGGGTTTCATCGGCTGGTCGATGGGCGGCTACGGGGCTTTGCTGCTGGGGTCGCGGCTGGGTCCGGCGCGCACCGCGGGGATCTGCGCGGTCAGCCCGGCGCTGTTCCTGACGTATTGGGGTTCCGGGCAAACGGCGTTCGACAGCGTCGAGGACTGGCGGAGCAACTCGGTGTTCGGCCAGCCGGCGCTGGCGTCGATCCCGATCCGGGTCGACTGCGGCACCGGCGACCGGTTCTCGGCCGCCACCAAACAATTCGTCGACCAGCTGCCCACCAAGCCGGCCGGCGGCTTTTCCCCCGGCGGACACGACGTGTCGTTCTGGCGGCAACACCTACCGGACGAGCTAGCCTGGTTGGGCTCCTAACGCGCCAACCGGAAACGAGGTCACCGCTACCGGGTGACAGTGCGACCGCTCGACCACGCTCGTGCTTCCCGCCGGGAAGCGCACGGCCGAGCCATCCCACCGCCGGGGTTTCGCCCCGACATCGAAGGTCTGCGGGCGGTCGCGGTGCTGGCCGTGGTGCTGTTTCACGCCGAGGTCCCCGGCGTCGGGGGCGGTTTCGTCGGCGTCGACGTGTTCTTCGTGATCTCCGGGTTCTTGATCACCGGGCTGCTGTGGGCCGACGTGGCCGCCACCGGCACGGTGCGGCTGGGCCGGTTCTACGGGGCCCGCGCCCGCCGCCTGTTGCCGGCGGCGGCCACCGTCGGCGTCGTCACCGCGGTCGGCGCGGCAATCCTGCTGCCGCCGTTGTCCTCTCGCGGTGTCCTGGGCGACGGCATCGCCAGCGCGCTCTACGTCGGCAACTACCGGTTCGCCATCGTTGGCACCGACTACCTGGCCAGCGACACCGCGCCGTCGCCGTTTCAGCACTACTGGTCGCTGGGTGTGGAGGAGCAGTTCTACCTGCTGTGGCCGGCCCTGATCCTCGGCACGGCCTGGCATCTGCGGCGCCAGCTGGGCACTCAAGCCGCGACGTCGACGCGCCCATACCTGCTGGCGCTGGGCCTGGTCGCGGCGGCGTCGTTGGCGCTGTCGCTGACCTGGACCCGCACGTCGCCGCCGTGG
>PPEA01000910.1 GCA_002967005.1 Mycobacterium talmoniae | reverse complement strand
GGCGCCGGCCTGCGCCAGGAGCTGGCCATCGCCGCGCTGCGGCGCGCCGACCTGTTCGGTGTCGGCGGCAGCGTCGACGAACTGCACGACTGGCTGACCAGTGCCGGGTTGAGCGTGACGCGGCTGGAGTTGTCCGGCGCGCTGGCGCACTTCACCGCGACCCGCTGAGCCCCGGTGAGCGATTTCGACGCGCTGTGCGTCGCCGACGCCGAGCTGGCCGATCTCCGCTCGGCGGTGCGCGAGTTCCTGGTCGCGGACTCCGCCGCGTTCGGCTGGCAGCCCGCCGTGGATTGTTGGCTATCCCGTTGGGACGAAGGCTTTTCCGCGCGCCTGGCCGACGCCGGTTTCCTGGGCCTGACCATCCCGGTGGGCTACGGCGGGCGCGGGTTGGGTCACCTGCACCGCTATGTCGTGACCGAGGAATTGCTGGCCGCCGGCGCGCCGGTGGCCGCACACTGGGTCGCCGATCGTCAGGTGGCGCCCGGATTGCTGGCCTACGGCACCGACGAGCAACGCCGCCGGATCCTGCCCCGCATCGCGGCCGGCCGCTTCTATTCCGCGATCGGGATGAGCGAACCGCAGGCCGGGTCCGATCTGGCCGCCGCCGCGGCGCGGGCCACCCGCGCCGACGGCGGCTGGGTGCTCAACGGCCGCAAGGTGTGGACCAGCGGCGCGCACCGCGCCCATCAGGTGGTGGTGCTGGCCCGAACCGCTCCGGCCGACCCGGCGCACCGGCATGCGGGCTTCACCCAATTCCTGGTGCCGACCGACGCCCCCGGCGTGACGATCGACCCGATCGTCGGGATGGACGGCGCGCACCACTTCAACGAGGTCGTCTACACCGACGTGTTCGTACCCGACACCGATGTGCTGGGCGAGGTCGGCAACGGCTGGCGGCAGGTGACCGCCGAGCTGTCGTTCGAACGCAGCGGACCCGAACGGATCCTGTCGACCGCACCGCTGATCCTGGCGTTGATCCGCGCCCTGGCCGCCCAGCAGGTCGAGGACGCGACGGCGGCCCGGGTGGGGGACTTGGTGGCGCGGCTGATTTCGCTGCGGCAGCTGTCGGTGTCGGTGGCTCGGGCGCTGGCCGCCGGCGGCCAGCCCACCAACCAGGCCGCGCTGGTCAAGGATCTGGGCACCCGGTTCGAACAGGACTCCGTCGAGGTGGTCGCCGAGGTGCTGGACTCCCTGGAGGCGCCCGGTGAACTGCGCGCCCTGGTGGACACCGCGCGCCTGCACGCGCCGCTGTTCACCCTGCGCGGCGGGACCAACGAGGTGCTGCGCGGGGTGGTAGCGCGCGGGATGGGGTTGCGGTGACCGGATGGCTGGCCGGTGGCGTGTTCGGGGGCGACCACGATGACGAGTGCGCCGAGGTGCGTCGGCTGGTCGACGAGATCGGCCGGCGCTCGTTTGAGGCTCGGCTGGGCCACCGCACCCGGCCGGAACGTTTCGACGACGAGCTGT
>PPEA01000091.1 GCA_002967005.1 Mycobacterium talmoniae | reverse complement strand
CCGCGAACAGCAGCGCCTGGGTCGCGGGTCGCCCAAGATCGGGCGCAGCCGCGGCCCGATCGCGAAATCCGGCTTGGGCCAGCACCACACCGGGGTGCGCTGAAAAACGGTCAGCGACCGCACCCGCGGGGCGATGGCCGGGGTGATCTGGACCGAACTCGCGCCGGTGCCGATCACCCCGACCCGCTTGCCGTGCAGGTCGTAGCCGTGGTCCCAGTCGGTGGGCCGCAGGATCTTGCCGGCGAAGGTGTCGAACCCGGGGATGCCCGGGTCGGTTTTGGGATTGATGAAGGCGCCGACGGCGCTGAGCACGAACCGGGCGGTGATCTCGTCGCCGGACTCGGTGCGCAGCCGCCAGCATCCGGCGTCGTGATCCCAGCGCTCGGTGGCCACGCCCATCCCGAAGCGGAGGTGCGGGTACAGGCCGTGCTCGCGGGCGACGCCGCAGTGGTAGGCCTTGACCTCTGCGCCGGTCGGGAACATCCGGGACCAGTTGGGGTTCTTGGCGAACGAGTACTGGTAGGTGAAGCTGGGCACGTCCACCCCGATGCCCGGGTAGTCGTTGTCCCGCCAGCTGCCGGCCGGCTCGGCCGCCCGCTCCAGGATGACGAAATCGTCGATGCCGGCGTCGAGCAGCCGGACACCCGCGCCGATGCCGGCCGGTCCGGCGCCGATCACGGCCACGGTGTACTGCGGTTTCATGGGCGGTCTTTCTGGTTTGGCTGTTATCGGTTTCCAGCAGTGTGCGCGGGCGGGGCATGCGCGGGCAGCTCCCGTTCCAGGCCGCCCAGGCCGAACCAAAACACCGGCCGCAGCAGGGCCGCCAGCGGCCGCAGCGCAAACCGTATGCCCGGGATCCGGCGCAGATAGCGCGGCGCGCAGGCCAGCGTCCAGTCCACCGTCGCGCCGGCGCCGGCCGGTTCGACGCGGTATTCCTCGCACCACGAGCCGAACACCGGCAAGGTGGCGTCGATCGCGGTATAGCGCATCAGCATGCGCGACGCATCGAACTCGATGAGTTGCTCGTGTTGGGCGAACACCAGCCATTTGTGCACGTGCATCTGGAAATCGCGGACCACGCCGGCCGCGGGTTCGGTGGCTACCGGGTAGCGGCAGCCCCACACGGTCGGCAGCCAGGACCACATCCGACTGCTGGCGATAACCCCCCAAACCTGTTTCGGCGGCGCCGCGAACGTCCGTCGCACATGGGTGACGAACGGTGCGGTGGCAAAGAACTCGTCGGCGCCGTGGGCGGTGATCGCGATGGCGTCAAACCGCATGCTCGACCTCCAACGCCGGCACGGCCAGCCGGCCGAACGTGTAGTCGGATACCGGGAATCGCACGCTGCGCCGACGGGACTGCAGCACCGTCCACGGCCGCACATACGGGGTGTCCCCGTGCGAGTTGATGAAATAGCTGTTGGAACCCGCGCAGTTCACGGTGAAATAGCGCTGCAGGTTGGCGCCGCTGCGCCGCAGACCCGCTTGGAAGCGGTGCAGTGCCGCCCAGCTGACCTCGACGCGCGTCGCGTCCCGCTCGCGGGCCAGCTGGAGCACGGCGGCGATGTGGCGCATCGCGTTCTCCAGGATGTAGTGGAAGCTGGTTCCGGTCCAGGAGTAGGGCCCGACCATCATGAACCGGTTCGGCAGCTGCGGCACCGTCACGCTCTGGTAGGCCTGCAGGCCCTCGCGGTGGTAGAACTCGGCTAAATCGAACCCGTTGCTGCCCACCACGGTTCCCGTGCGGTAGGTCTCCGGGTCGGAGAACATCTCGTAGCCGGTGGCCAGCACCAGGACGTCGATCGGGCGGTGCACCCCGGTGGAATCGACGATGCCGTCGGGGGTGATGCGATCGATGCCGGTGCTGATCAGCCGCACGTTGGGCCGGTTGAACGTGGGCAGGTAGTCGCCGCCGAGGGTGCCGCGGGTGCAGCCGGCGCCGAACCGGGGGCGCAGCTGGCGTCGCACCGTGCGGTCGCGCACCTTGAGGCGCAGCCAGCCCAGGTATCCCAGCAGCGCGACCCGGTCGAAAACGGCTGCGCCCACCCGGAATAGCGGCCGAGGCGTGTAGATCAACACCCGCAGGCCGGTCTCGATGAACAGCAACGCGATCCAGTTCAGCGCGTTGGCGAACCGGCGCCGGGCCAGCAGCCGCCGCAGCAGGGCAGGGTAGCGGAAATCGGGCTTGGGGAAGTACCACTGCGGGGTGCGCTGGTAGACGTCGAGCTGGGCCACGTCACCGGCGATCGACGGGGCGATCTGCACGGTGGAGCTGCCGACACCGATGATGCCGACCCGTTTCCCGCGCAGGTCGAGATCGTGTCGCCACCGCGAGGGAATCAGCACCGGCCCGGCGAACGTGTCCCGCCCGGGGATGTCGGGCTCAGTTTTCGGGTTGATGTAGGCGCCGATCGCGCTGATCACGAATCGCGCGGTGATCACGTCGCCGTCGGCGAGGTGCAACCGCCACAGGTGGTTATCGTCATCGAAGACCTCCCGCTGCACACAGGTGTTGAACCGGGCGTGGCGGTAAAGCCCATGCGTGGCAGCCAAATCGAGCAGGTACCGCTGAATCTCGTCGCCGCTGGCGAAGAACCGCCGCCAGTCTGCCTTGGGGGCGAAGGAGAACTGGTAGGCGACCGTCGGGATGTCCGCGCCCACCCCGGGGTAGGTGTTGCGCAGCCAGGTGCCGCCGAACCCCTCGTCGCGGTCGATGATCACGAAATCGTGCACACCGATCTCGCGTAGTTTGACCGCCGCGCAGATGCCGCCGAAGCCGGCGCCGATGATGGCCACCTCGTAGTTGGGGACGCGGTTTGGGTGCACCGTGTTCCTTCCGCCGGGTAGGGATTTGCCGAACTCACCGATCCCGACAAATAATCGGACTGATGTGTCAATCTGTCAAGCGCGGCGGCGGTCACCCGCGGCGCGCGGACGGTTTGCGCCGGCCGGCGGACCGTGGCGGTGAATTACGATGGCCAGGTGTCGACGGAGGCAGCGTCTGGACGCGGGCGGCTGCCCGCGTTAACCGGGGACGCCCGGGTGGATCGCTGGCGCGAGCACCGAGCCGCGGTGCGGGCCGAACTGATCGAGGCGACGCTGCGCGCGATCGAGGAGTACGGGCCGGACCTGTCCATCGACGACGTCGTCAAGACCGCGGGAGTGCCGCGGCCCAAGCTGTATCGGTTCTTCGACGACAAGGACACGCTGTTCGCCGCGGTCGCCGAGCGGGTGCAGGAGTTGATCATCGAGCGGGTGGTGCCGCGGTTCGACGTGGCCGGCACCGCGCAGCAGATGGTCCGTTCGGCGTTGACCGCGTATGTCGATCTGGTGGACGAGCGCCCCAATGTCTTCCGATTTCTGGTCGGCTCCCATTTCCGGGACGAGCGGTCGGCGGCGGACCTGATCGACGGCGGCCGGCCGCTCTCGGACGCCACGGTGGCGGTCTGGGCCGGCGTGATCCGCGCCCGCGGCGGCGACGACGCCGATCTGGAGTACGCCGTCGACGCCGCCCTCGGGGCGGTGGCGCTGGGGGTGCTGCGCTGGCTGAATACGCCGACGATCGGCAAGGACGCGCTGGTCGAACAATTGACGACGTTCCTGTGGGGCGCGCTGTCGGCAACCGCGGCCGGACGCGGGGTGGTGGTCGATCCCGACGAGACGTTGTTGCCGGCCGATCAGGCCGACTGACCGGCCCCAGCCCGGCCCGCAGAAAGTCGGCGATCTGGGCGATGACATGATCGAGTCCGCCGGGCAGCGGCGCGCCGCCCTGGGCCGGTAACAGCACCACCAGGCTCATGGCGACCATGACCTCGCCGAGCACCTGGGTGTCCAGTCCGGGCCGCAGGAACCCGGCCTGCACCCCGTGCTCGATCTGGTGCTGCCAGTCCTGGGCGACGCCTTCGACGATCTTGATGACCCGGTCGGTCAGGGCATCGTCGATGGCGGCGGCGTCGAACACGATTAATGACACCAGCCGGTTGTTGGTCACCGCGAATTCGTGCAGGGCCCGCAGCGGGGCCGTCATCGCGTCCAGGAACTCGTCGAGGGTGGTGGCCGGCTCGGACGGCGGCGTCAGCTGCGGACCGAGTGACTCCAGCCCGAAATCAATGGCCGCGTCGAGGATCTCGCGTTTGTTGGTGAAGTAGTTGTAGAACGAGCCGTGGCTGACGCCGGCGGCGGCGACGATGTCGGCGACGGCGGTGTTGCGGTAGCCGCGGCTGGTGAACACCTCGAAGGCGGCCTCGGCCAGCTGCGCGCGGCGGTCGGTGGCCTGACCTGGTGGAGTCATCGCCGACCCTCGGGTCGGGCCAGCAGCGCGTGCCGGACAAAGTCGAAGATGGCGTCGCGGTACCGGGCGCGGGTCGCCGCATCCACCTGTCCCAGCACCTCCCGCAGCCCCACCGGCAGCAGCATTTTCGTCACCAGCAGCCCGCACACCTGCGGATCGGCGTCGCGCCGCAGCACCCCGGCCTCCTGCGCGTCCTCGCACAGCCGGGCCGTCATCCGCGCGACGGTGGACTCCAAGCCGAGGATCCGCAGCTTCAGTTCCTCATCCATCGCGGCCGCCTCGACCGCCACCAGCGACAGCAACTCCGGGCGCCGGCGGGTTAGTTCGGTCATCGCGTGCACCGCGGCGTCGAACCGCGCGATCACCTCGGCCTCGGTGGTGGGCGGCTCCTCGAGGCGCAGCGCCGGTTCGGCGGCGCCGATGATCTCTTCCACCGAATAGTCGAAGACCAAGTCGAGCAGCTCCCGCTTGCTGGGCACGTACCGGTACAGGGTGCCCTGCCCGATGCCGGCCTGGCGCGCGATGTCGGCCATCGTGGTGTCCGCGTACCCGCGTTGGGTGAACACCGCCACCGCGGCGAGATGATCTGGGCGCGACGGCGATCCTCCAGGCCGGGGCTGGGGGGTCGGCCACGGCCCCGGCGCGACGGTGCGGCGGCGGTCTCGCCGCGGCGATCCGCACCGAGGGTCACCATGACCTCCTCTGATACCCGTCTCGATGCTATGCCACGATGAGTTCGGAATTGCCCGACTGGGTTGTCAGCACTGCACCGAAATATAGCACCGGCGGGGAGGAGGGGCCGCGATGTCCGAGGACCTGCCGACCTCCCGGGTGAGCCGCGGGGCCGCGCTGGGAAAGCTGGCCGCCAAGCAGACGCTGCGCCGGGTGGTGATCAAGGCCGGCTCCATCGCGGTGTCGGAGACGCGCGCGCGGCGATGCTGGATGCGGCCGACCAGCGGATGGCCCGCGACTTCGTGGCGGTGCTCGGCGAGATGCGCGGGGCGGCGATGAAGATCGGGCAGCTGCTGTCCTTCATCGACCTGGGCATCGTCGACGAGCGCTCCCGGGAGAGTTTCCGCCGTCAGCTGTCCCGCCTGCAGGGCACCATCGACGCGATGCCGTTCGAGGCGCTGCGCCCGGTCATCGAATCCGAATTGGGGCCGGTGGACCAGGTATTCGCGTCGTTTGAGCCCCGTGCGTTCGCGGCGGCGTCGATCGGGCAGGTGTACCGGGCCCGCACCCACGACGGTCGGGCGGTGGCGGTCAAGGTGCAATACCCCGGGGTGCGGGCCGCGGTGCGCGCCGACCTGAAGAACCTGGCGTTGTTCCTGCGGATGTGGAAGTCCCGGGTGCCCACCATCGCCGCCCAGGAATTCCTGGACGAGATCACCGGGGAGCTGTCCCACGAATTGGACTACCGGCGCGAGTTCGCCAACCAGGCGCGGCTGGCCGACCGTTTCGCCGACCACCCGTTCATCCACGTCCCGGCGCCGATCGCCGAGCTGTCGTCGGACTCGGTGCTGACCACCGAATACGTCGACGGGCTAAGCGCCCAACAGGTGGCCGAGCTGCCCGCCGCGGACCGGGACCGGGTCGGCGAGATCATCTACCGGTTCTATCTGGGTTCGCTGTTCCAGGACGGCGAATTCAACGGCGACGCCCACCCCGGCAACTTCCTCTACCTGCCCGACGGTCGGGTCGCGTTCCTGGATTTCGGGTTGTACAAACGGATGCCGCCGCACGCCGTCGAGGTGGAGCGCCGCGCCGCGCAGTTGTGCATCGCCGCCGACGGCGAGGGGCTGCGCGAGCTGCTGGAGCAGACCGGGGTGCTGCGGCCGCACTCGACGGTCAGCGCCGAGGACTGTCTGCGGTACACCCTGGACGCGGCCGGCTGGAACTTCGTCGACGAGTACGTGCGGGTCGAACCCATCGACGTCAGCGCCGCGATGCTGGGCGTCGTCTATCCCGGCACCCGGTCGTTCCAGTCCATGCGCAACGAGCGGCTGCCGCCCGAGCATCTGTTCTCGCGTCGGCTGGACTTCCTGGTGTTCGGCGCGATCAGCCACATCGGCGCCGGCGGCAACTGGTATCGGGTTGCCGCCGAATGGATCCACGGCTCCCCGCCGGTCACCGAGCTGGGCATCGCCGACGCGCGGTGGCGGGCTCAGCGCCTGGGCTCAGCCGCCCCCGGCTCGTAGACCACCACGTCCAGGGTGCGCGGCCCGTGCACCCCGGTGATCCGCACCAGCTCGATATCGACGGTCGCCGACGGGCCGGACACGAACGTCAGCGGCCGGGTGCCGTCGATGCGGGCGATCTCCGGGGGAAGCTCGCCGACGTTGGAGCAGGTCACCGGCAGGTCCGCGGCGCCGATGAACACGTCGGCCAGCAGTTTCATCGCCCGCCTCGGGACGAACGGAATCAACGGCAGGATCTGCAGCGACTCGTCGGGCACCTCCCGGACCGCCTTAATGGCGTCCCGGACCGCGGCCCGCACACCCGAGAGGTCCTCGGTCACCGTTGTCGGATCGACGTTGGCGTTGCCGATCGCCATCGCGTGCGCCCGGGTGTCGCCGAGGCCGCGGTCACTGACGGCGATCAGCAGCGCCACCGCGCCGTCGTCGGCGCGGCGGCGCCCCCATCCGCTCGCCAAGCTTGGCGGCGAACCCGGCCAGCAACGAGTACGTCGTTCCGCCCCGCGACGCCGCGCAGGAATCCCCAGCTCTCGGTATCGACGAACAGCGTGACCACCGGGACCACCACGTGGTCGCCGCCGTCGGCGGCCCGGGGTGCGGCGGGCCGTGCCGCCCCGCCCGATCGCGCCAGGTCGTGGCGTCGCCGAAACACCAGTTTGGCCGTGACGGCCAGGGTGCGGGCCAGCTCGGGCACCGCCCGCACCGTCTGCGCGGCATCGGTCAGCAGCGCCCGCCCCCGGGTG
>PPEA01000909.1 GCA_002967005.1 Mycobacterium talmoniae | reverse complement strand
CGACGACGTGGTCGCGGACCTGGTCGCCGCGCTGGGCTAGCTTGCCCGCGAGCGTGCGTGTCCCCGGCCGACACGCCGAGGCGAAATCCGTTTAGCGCACGCTCACGCAGGATGGTGACCGTGACCGACACACCCGCCGCGGGTTCGCGGCAGATTGCGGCGCTGGCGTTGCCCGCGCTGGGGGTGCTGGCCGCCGAGCCGTTGTATCTGCTGTTCGACACCGCGATTGTCGGGCGCCTCGGCGCGCTGCCGCTGGCCGGTTTGGCCATCGGCGGCCTGATCCTCGGTCTGGTCAGTTCCGACCTGACCTTTCTGTCCTACGGCACCACCGCGCGCTCGGCCCGCTACTTCGGCGCCGGCGACCGGGCGGCGGCGGTCGCCGAGGGCGTGCAGGCCACCTGGCTGGCCCTGGCGATCGGGGCGGTGGTCACCACCGCGGTCGAATGTGCTGCGGTGCCGCTGGTTTCGGTGATTGCCGGGGGCGGTGACATCGCCGCGGCAGCGTTGCCCTGGCTGCGGATCGCGATCCTGGGCGCCCCGGCGATCCTGGTGTCGCTGGCCGGCAACGGATGGATGCGCGGGGTGCAGAACACGGTGCGGCCGTTGCGCTACGTCATCGCCGGCTTCGGCGCCTCGGCGGTGCTGTGCCCCCTGCTGGTGTACGGCTGGCTGGGGCTGCCACGGTGGGAACTGGCCGGTTCGGCGGTGGCAAACCTGGTCGGCCAGTGGGTCGCTGCGGTCCTTTTTCTGCGGGCCTGCGGGCCGAACGGGTGGGGCTGCGGGTGGACGGCGTAGCGCTGCGGGCGCAGCTGGTGATGGGTCGTGACCTGCTGATGCGCAGCGTCGCCTTCCAGGCCTGCTTCATCTCGGCCGCGACGGTGGCCGCCCGGTTCGGTGCGGCGGCGCTGGGCGCGCACCAGGTCGTGCTCCAACTGTGGGAATTCCTTGCGCTGGTTCTCGATTCGCTGGCGATTGCGGCCCAGGCGCTGGTCGGTGCCGCGCTGGGCGCTGGCGACGCCGGGTATGCGAAATCGGTGGCGTGGCGGGTCACCGCCTTCTCGCTGGCGGCCGCGACGGTGTTGGCGCTGCTGCTCGGTGCGGGGGCGCCGGTGCTGCCCGAGATCTTCACCGACGACGCCGCCGTGCTGGCCGCCATCGGGGTGCCGTGGTGGTTTTTAGTGGCCCAGCTGCCGGCCGCCGGCATCGTTTTCGGCCTCGACGGTGTGCTGCTGGGTGCCGGCGATGCCGCCTTCATGCGCACCGCCACCGTGGTCAGCGCCTTGATCGGGTTTTTGCCGCTGGTGTGGCTGTCGCTGATCTTCGGGTGGGGGCTGGCCGGCATCTGGGCCGGTTTGACCACGTTCATCGTGCTGCGGCTGGCGTTCGTGGGCTGGCGGACGCTGTCCGGCCGCTGGGCGGTGACCGGAACGGCGTAGCGTGCAGCGCGACACCGACCCGCCGGTGCACC
>PPEA01000908.1 GCA_002967005.1 Mycobacterium talmoniae | reverse complement strand
CACCGCACACGACCAGCCGGAAGTCGTAGGCCGGCCAGGTCGGCGATGCCGGCTGGCGAGCAGCTCGGTGGCCGCGACGTCGCTGACCGCGTCCGCGGCGCCGCCCAGCGCGGTTTGCACCTTGGCAGCGGCGGCTGCGGCGTCCGGGGACCAGGTGAGCCCGACCGCGTGCAGATCCGCGCCGTCCACCAGCGTCGCGAGCAGGGCATCGGCGTCAAAGGCGTCGATGTCGCCGATGCCCAGCGCACCGCGGTCGACGGCGTCGCCGTCGCCGGTGACACCGTCGACCAGCACCCACCGGACAACGGTCGATGTCATCGAAAGACCGAGCACCCGGTCCATGGATGGCCTCCGATCGTCTGCGGACCGCATCCGAGGCTACCGATAGCGCGCCGGGGTGGCTGGTGGCGCCCCGTGTCGGGTCGGGCGGGTTTCCTGCGGCAGCCCGCCATGTTGCTTCGCTTCAGCCACATCCGCCACAGCTGCCCCGAATCTCCGACCATGACCACGCGCTGGAAAACGATGGCGCATCCGATATCACGGCGGCGGTAGGCGACCGGTCTCATCGAGCAGAGCCGACCTATGACATGTTCGGCCCGCTTAGACCGTCATCCTCGCTCCTCGCATGGCGCCGGCCGATGTCGTTGCGGTGAGCTAACCTGCCCAGTCAACATGACCGCGGTCGAGTTCTTCGTGGATGAGTCCCGTCGCCGGGACTATCTTCTGTGTGCGGCAGTGGTTGCCGATCACGACCTCGACTCCGCCCGTAAGGTGATGCGCGATCTCAAGCCGAGGAACCGAAACCGCCTTCACCTGAAAGACGAGACCCGCAATCGTGATCGTCTCATCGCCGATTTCGTCCGTTTACGTCCGGTCGCCCAGGCTCACATCTTCGTCGGCAGAATGCAGGGCACCCGGCGAACGGAACGCGAGGTGCGAAGTCAATGCCTCGACGCTCTGGCCTGTTGCGCGGCTGACGCCGGGGCAACGCGGATTCTGGTGGAATCCTGCTCGCAGGATAAGCAGGACAAGGCAGCCCTCACCGGCGCTTGGCACGAGTTGACGCTCTCGATCGGGTCCGAGTCGCTATAGACGCGCCAACCTCTCACGAACTGCTGTGGGCGGCGGACCTCATCGCGTGGGCGTACGGCACGGGCGGCGCGCTACGCAACCTTGTTGCGCCGCTTGTCACAGTCCACACCGTGGTCTGAAAACGCGAGAGCCGGGCGACCTCGCAAAACGTGCGGGCTCCCGGCTCCACTTCCCCGGCTCTTCACCAAGGCATTCTCAACGATACACCCACCGCGCGCAATGACGCTCCGCGGCGACCTGGCTGGCATTCAGCCACATCCGCCACAGCTGCCCCGAATCTCCGACCATGACCACGCGCTGGAAAACGATGGCGCATCCGATATCACGGCGGCGGTGTGGGACGCGCTCGCGGTGCGCAAGTTCGCGCGGGGCTGGCGCCGCAAGCCCGGCCGCC
>PPEA01000907.1 GCA_002967005.1 Mycobacterium talmoniae | reverse complement strand
GGGTGGTCAGCAACGCCGCCGCGTCGACGGCCAGCAACCCCAACGGGTCCGCGACACCCAGCGCGGCGAGGTCGCGGGCCTCGGCGGCCAGCGCGATCGGCTCCACCAGCATGTGTGCGGAGAGGAAGGTCGGCACCCCGGCTAAGGTGCCGGACCCGAACTGGGAAAACGTGTGGTGCACCTCGCCGACGACGACGTTGTGGGCGGCCTGCGCGCCGCCGTTGAACCGGACCACCGCGGCCACGTCGAGCCCGGCGGCCGGTGAGCACAACCAGTCCACCGTTGCGCCCTTGCCGGCGTCCCCGAACCCCAGGTCCACCACGATCGGGTGCCGGTCGCCGAAGATGTTGTCGGGCATCACAACTCCTTTGCTCAGGTGGCGGTGACGACGTCGTCGTCGCCGTCGAGGTCGGCCGGCAGCGCGGTGGTGCTGACCGTACCGCGGTCGGCGGCCACCCGGGTCAGCGCTTTGCGCACCGACGCGGCTTCGTTGGGCGACCCGACGTCGATCAGGTCGGCCAGCCCCGCACCCAGCTCGACGCTGTCCTCCTCGACGCCGATGGTCAGCGCGATCAGCTCGCACACCGCGGCCGGGTCGTCCAGGCACAGGAAGCGTTCGCCGAGCAGGCCGCGCCAGTGGTCGGCGATCTCGGTGTCGTCGTAGTAGTAGGAGGAGCCGGGCAGCACGAAGTACACGTTCCAGCGGCGTTGCAGCTCCCGGTAGATGGAGGCGACGTCGATGTCCTCGGCGACGTCGTCGCCGATCACCGCCCGCACGTGCCGGGCGGCCAGCCGGGGCTTGTTGAGTTCATCACCGACGATGAACACATAGCCCTTCTTGCCGCGCTTGTCCCAGGCGTCGGTGGCGGTGTGCCGGGCCAGGAAGTAGGCGGCCAGCTCGTAGCTCTCCGACTTTTGGCCTCCCCCACCGCCTTCCAGGAACACGGTGCGCAGCTGGTCGTCCATCGCGTTGTCGGCTTCGAACTGGCCGACCTGCAGCGGCACCATGTCGGTGTCGGCGTCGCCGATCGCCCCGAACAGGATCTGCGGGTCGGCGGCGTAGCCCTTGCGCTGCAGCAGGCCGTGCAGCTTGCCCAGCTTCTGCTGCATGATGCGCGGGATGGTGCCCATCGACCCGGTCACGTCGAACAGCACCACCACCGGCAGCGAGTCGGGGTGATCGGCCGAATCCCGGGATTCCCGGTAGGCCACCCCGTGCGGGTCCAGGCCGGGGTCCACCCGCCATTGCGAGCGTGGCAGCGCGCGCAGGTCGTCGGTGTAGGAGAAGTCGGACTGTCCGCGCGCGGCGCGGTAGGTGTGTGCGGCCCGGTAGGTGTCGTCGTCCCAGTAGCCAAATCCCATGTCGGTTACCTCCCTTTCTGGGGCAGCTCGAACGGCCGGAAGCGGCGCTTCCCGTAGAGCCGGTCGAGCAGGTCGTCGAATTCGCCGATCAGGGCGGCCGCGTCGGGGCGGCGCCGCGGCGAGCGCTGTCGGCA
>PPEA01000906.1 GCA_002967005.1 Mycobacterium talmoniae | reverse complement strand
GCTGGGCCGGCCCGTATGTGTGGGCGCGGCCGGGCCGCACCAGTTCGATTGTTCGGGCCTGACGCAGTGGGCCTACGGGCAGGCGGGGCTGCACCTGGACCGCACCACTTACCAGCAGATCCACCAGGGCATCGCGGTGCCGCGTGGCCAGGTCCGGCCCGGCGACTTGGTGTTTCCCACGCCGGGCACGTGCAGCTGGCGATCGGCCACAACTTGGTGGTCGAAGCGCCGCATGCCGGTGCCTCGGTGCGGATCAGCCCATTGGGTGCCCACGTGCAGATCCGGCGCCCGGTGTGAGCCACCACGGTTGTTGTCGCCCGTCCGGTGAGCTGCGTACGGTGGGCAGATGCCCCAGCAGATCGGCCCCTCGGCGGCCGCCCTCGAGGCGTTGCGGGCCGCGTTGGCAACGCAGCGGGCCAGCGCAGCCCAGGCGGATCGCGTCCTGACCGACGTCCTCGCCGCTGTGCACGCCGCGGCCGTGGCGGGCGCCCAGCGGCTCGACGCTGTCGCCGCCGAGATCGACGCTGGCGTGGCCAACCCGACCGGATTCGCCGCCGATACCGCGTTGGGCGCGCGGGAATTTCAGAAGTTCCTGATCGCCAAACAGCGAGAAATCCTCGCCGTGGTCACCGAAGCCCACCAATTCGACGCGACGCAGCGGGACCGGGTCGAGGCGCTGCGCGCCGCCTACTCGGCCACGGGCGGGGGCTGACGCGCCAGCCCACCCCCAAGCCGGTTGGTGAATTGTTGGGCGCATCACCGCTGGGTACCGTCACCGCCATGGAGGGGTTGATGCGTGGCGCGCGCCCCGCGCGCTGGTGTTGACCTAGCCGATGGCAACGCCCGACGAGGTCCGCACCGCGGTGCAGCACGTGCAAAACTGCACCGGGCAGGAGGACGCCTGGCAAGCCGGGTTGACCTCCACCGAAGTGGCCATCGCCTTGGTGCCGTCCCTGGCGGTGGTGGCGACGCCCGAACAACTCGACGCGATCCTCGCCAAGATCCACCAGCAACGACCGTGGCTCTTCGACCCCAGCACCGGGGCGCCGATCACGCCGCCGGGCCCCGCGCCGGACCCGCCGGCTCCGACTGAGTCGGCACCGCCCGCCGATGACCGGCAAAGCGGTGCGGCAGCGGAGACGATGAAAGACGCCGAAGCCGCGCTGGCGCGGCTGAACTCCGACGTCGCCGAATTCGATCGGCAAATGCTTGAGGCAATCCTGCAGGCGCACAAGACGACCGAGGACGGCAAGAAGCAACTCGAGCAGCTGGAAATCGACATCGAGAACGCGGTCAAGACACGAAAATTGGACACCCCGCTGGGAGCCCGCGAATTCCAGCGGTACCTGATCGGCAAGCTCAACGACATCCTCGCCGTGGTGGCAGCGGCGAACGACAGCGACGCGTCGAAGACGGCGCTGGCGGCGGCGTTGGCCGCGCTGTACGCCGCGCAAGGCGGTCACGGGGAGCAGGGCGAAACCCGCGTCGTCGCCGCCCG
>PPEA01000905.1 GCA_002967005.1 Mycobacterium talmoniae | reverse complement strand
ACCTCGCAGCGCTCCAACATGTCCAGGCGTTCCGGGGTGGTCAGGGCTTCAAAGTCCAACTCCAACAACCGGTTCATATCGGCAGCCAACGCGTCGAAGGCTTCGACGATCTGTTCGCGGCTAGCCGATTCCATACCCCCGACGCTAGCGACGGGGTCCGACAAAACTTGGGTCGAAAAGGCCCAAACACGCCAGGTTAAGGTCACGAAACGATAACAATCCCAGCGGACGTCGGGACGCGGATGGTTCGCTCGTGCAGTCGCGACCAAAGAGGTGAGCGAAGCATGACCAACGACCGGGGTGCCGACGAAGCCGCCATCCGCGCGCTGATTGATCGTCAGGTTAAGGGCTGGGCCGCAGGCGATGCCAATGCCTATGCCAGCGTGTTCACCGCGGACGCGGACTACGTCACGTTTCTGGGCAGCCATCATCAGGGTCGTGACGCGATCGCCGCATCGTATGCCCCGCTGTTCAAGAAGTTTCTCAAGGGATCGCGGCTAGAAGTCGAAGTCACCCAACTGCGGTTTCTGACGCCCGATGTCGCGGTGATCCACGCCAAAGCCGCCGTGGCGAAGGGCAAGCGGCGGCCGCGCAGCACCCGGATCAACACGACGGTGGCGGTGCGCACCGAGGACGGGTGGCGGTTCGCCTCCTCGCAAAACACCGCCCATCGCCGGCTGACCGAAAAGCTGGTGGGTGTGCTCGCTTCGTAGCGGGTTCTACGTCACCAACCGCACACCGACCCGCTCGGACCGCAGGAGATCTCCGAGGATTTTCGTGACCGTGGCCAACTCGGCACGGGTGTAGCGCGACAGGAAATCCTGCATCCCGCGGTTCATCTCCTCATGCAGACGTCGGTGTGCGAGGGCGACGATCTGGCCGTCCGCACTGAGGCTGAGCGCGATCTCTTTGCGGTTGCCCGGCACCGACGACCGCTGAACCAGACCGGCCTCGACGAGTCGCTGCACGTGCTTGGACACCGTGCCTTTGAGCTGGCCGGAACGGGCCGCCAACTCGACCAGGTTGATCGGCTCCTCGGTGATGTGGTCGAGCAGATGGATGCTCAAGGTCGGGATGTCGTGCACCAAGGGCAACAGGCGAGGCGGGCAGTGCTGAGCCATGAAGTCACGCTCGGCGTCGACGTCGGACGAGTCGAACTTGTCACCGACCGCCTGGATCAGCGCGCTGATCTCGGCAATGGCCGCCGCCTTGGTTTTCATGGAAACCATCTTGCCATCACCCCGGCTGCCGGAGTAAGTTTCCATGGAAACTAACTGGGAGGTGACGTGAAAGCAGCGGTCATCGAGGCTCTGGGACAACCGCCGGCATACGCCGATTTCCCCGAACCCACAGGCCAGCAGGGTGCGGTAGTCGCCACGGTGGAGGCGGCCGCGCTGACCAACCTCACCCGCGGGCTGGTCTCCGGGGGCGGCACTACGGCGAGCTCGGGGTTGGCGTTGCCAGCGGTCGCCGGGGTGGACGGGGTGCGCGGCGTCCCG
>PPEA01000904.1 GCA_002967005.1 Mycobacterium talmoniae | reverse complement strand
CTGTTCGGCGCAGGTGCGGTTGGTGCCGATCACGCCGCGCGGCCCGCGTTTGATCCAGCCGGTGACATACACGCCGGGCACCGGGGCGCCGTCGGCGCCGAGGACCCGACCGTCGGCGTTGGGCACCACACCCCGGCCGTGGTCGTGCGGCAGCCCCGGGATGGCCGCACCGCGATAGCCGATGGAGCGCAACACCAGTGCCGTCTCGATCAGCTCCGGCTCGGCGTCGTCGCCGGCCACCACCCGCAGTCCTTCGACCCGCTCGGAGCCGACGATTTCGCTGGGGGACACCAGAAACCGGAACACGATGCGCTTGTGCCCCGGGGTCGGTGCCCGCTGCGCGTATTCGCGGGCGAGGTCGAGTTTGACGGTGGTTTCGACGTCGTCGTCGAGCCCCGCGGTCAGGTCCGCGCCGTCCAGCACGACGTCGACGCCGGGCAGGTGCCCCAGCGCCAGGAACTCCCCGACCGAGAACGCGCTGTCCCGGATGCCGCGCCGGCCCAGGATGACGACCTCGTCGATGCTGCTGTGCGCCAACGCCGTTAACGCGTGCGCCGCGACGTCCGTGGTGGCCAGCGCGTCGGGTCCCATCAGCAGCACCCGCGCCACGTCCAGCGCCACATTGCCGTTGCCGACGATGACGGCCCGCCGCCCCGCCAGGTCGAAGCGGTGCCCGGCGTGATCGGGGTGCCCGTTGTACCAGCCGACAAATTCGGCCGCCGGGTGGCTGCCCGGCACAGCGGCTGCTGGGCGGGTTTTTGACCGCGGTCGGGCATGGCGACCGGTTCACCGCGCGGCAGGCGCTGGTTGCGAAGGACGCGATCACGTTCGGCGACAACGAACCGGCGCGCCTCGCCGACCTCATCGAGCACCTGGACGGGGCCAGCTGGACGAAGATGATCGGCGCCGGGCCCACCGCGGCGGTCTCGATCGACGCCGACCGGGGGCGCGGGGTGCTGTTCGCCGACCTCACCCGCCGCGGGGATGCCATCACCCGGATCCGGTACTTCGCCCGCTGAGGGCGGGTCGGCAATAAGCTCAACCCCGTGCCAAGTTTTCGAATCGCCGAAGTCGCGGAGCTGCTGGGCGTCAGCGATGACACCGTGCGGCGCTGGATCGAGTCCAGTCGCTGTCGGTGCTGCCCGGCAGCGGGCCGCGCCTCGTCGATGGGGCCGAGCCTGGCGCGGTTCGCGCAGGAACGCGCCGTCTCCGAGCCGCTCACCCGCAGCCCGGTGGTCGGCCAGTCGGCCCGCAACCGGATGGTCGGGCTGGTCACCAACGTGCTGCGCGACACGGTGATGGCACAGGTCGACATCCAGGCCGGGCCGTTTCGGCTGGTGTCGCTGCTGAGCCGGGAGGCCGCCGACGAACTGCAGCTCGAGCCGGGCAGCCTGGTGGTCGCCGTCGGTCAAGGCCACCAACGTCGTCGTGGAGTTGCCCGGGCGCTCGACCACCGCGGGCCGCGCCGAACCGCCGCCCGCTTTGGGTGAGCAGCCCGGCCGCTCAGC
>PPEA01000903.1 GCA_002967005.1 Mycobacterium talmoniae | reverse complement strand
TCCACCTGCATCCGGCCGGGCTGAGCAGCCGCGCGATCGCCCGCCCGACCGGCCCGGTGCCCACGATCGTGGCCGACTTGCCGGCGATCGGCTCGGATTCGAAGTGCTGCCAGCGGTGGGCTTCTTGCGCGCTCCAGGAGCGGTGAAAGTCCTTGGCGAACGCCAAGATCTGGCCCAGCACGTATTCGGCGATCGGTTCCTCGAAGATTCCGCGGGAGTTGGTCAGGATCACCTCGGAATCGATCAGCCCGTCGAACAGCACCGCATCCACGCCGACGGAGGCCACCTGCACCCAGCGCAGCGAATCGGCGGCCGGCCAGGCGGATCGCAGTGCCGGCGAAGAGAAGTCGTAGACGAACAGCACGTCGGCGCCGGGCAGCGCCTCGGCCAGGCGGGGAGAGGGCACCATCCGCAGTTCGGCGTCGGCGCTGATCGTGGAGAGCTGGGCGGGGATGGACTCGCCATGCTGAATCGTGACGACCGAACGCGCGCCCACATTGACACCGTAAAAACGCATCGTATGATTGTCAACAATCCAGGGGCTGGCCTGGAGTGGAACTACGCGAGTGTGGGGCCACCCATGGATCTGTCGTCGCTACCAGAGTTCGACGGGCCTGGTGACCAGCGCGGCATCGGCATCATCGCCCCCTTCGATTTGGCGATCGAACGCGAACTGTGGCGGTGGATTCCGGCGGAGGTGTCGCTGCACCTGGCCCGCACCCACTACGAACCGGTGCCGGTGAGCCGGCTGATGGCCGAGTTGGTGTCCAACACCCATCACCTGGAGGCCGCCACCCGCGACGTGCTGCACGTGGAGCCGGAAGTCGTTGCCTACCTGTGTGCCTCGGGCAGCTTCGTCAACGGCGTCGAATACGAGAAGACGTTGGTCGCCGCGATCGAAGCGGCCGGGGCCCCGGCGGCGGTGACCACCTCCGGCGCGCTGGCCGAGGCCGTCCTCGCCCTGCAGATCTCCCGGATGTGCGTGATCACGCCCTACGACGAAGAACTCACCGAGCTGTTGCACGCCTTCTTGGGGCAGCTGGGTGTGACGGTGCTGCGGTCGGACTACCTCGGACTGGGCGGCGGCATCTGGAAAGTGAACTACCGTACGGTGGCGGAGCGGATCGTGGCCGCCGACCATCCCGACGCGCAGGCCATCTTCGTCAGCTGCACCAACCTGCGCACCTACGACATCGTCGACCCCCTGGAGAACATGCTCGGCAAACCGATCCTGACCGCCAATCAACTGACCATGTGGGCGTGCCTGGGCCGGATGGATCTGCCGATGATGGGTCCGGGCCGTTGGCTGCGCGACGTGTTCGCCGGGGCCAAGCGATGACCGTCGACTGCGTTGGTTTTATCTACCCCGACCACGCCGCGGAGTCCGACTACCCGTGGGCGGCCGCGCGGCTCGGGGTGGAGCTGGCGGTGGTGCACATCTACGGCACGGATCTGCACGCGGTGCCCGAACTGCTGGATCTGGGCAGCCCGGCCCGGCTGGCCGACGAGGCGGTG
>PPEA01000902.1 GCA_002967005.1 Mycobacterium talmoniae | reverse complement strand
AGGTAGCCGGCGCGACGTGCCGTACGGGTTCGGGCTGGCCGGCAGCGCCGACCCGGGATCGACGCGCTGTCCGAGGGCATCCAGCAGGCCCTGGCCAGCTTCCGGCGCACCGGGGCGCCGTACTCGCCGCGGTGCCCGAGCTATCAGCGCGTCGACCGCGCCACCCTGCTGCTGGCGGTGCCCGTCGCGGGTGGTGATTGACGGCGCCAACCCGCTATACCCGTCGGTGTGGGCCGGCCACGACTGGGCCCCCGGCACCTGGTGGCCGCTGCTGGAGCCGGGCGGTGGCTAGGGTGCGTCGTCGAGTCTGCGGTCAGGGCATCGAGCCTGCGTACAGGGCATCGAGACTGTGTCCACGGCGCCGACCCTGCGCTGAGGGCGTCGAGCCTGCGCTGAGGGCGTCGAGCCTGCGCTCAGGCCCAGTATCGGCGCGAAAACACGGCCTCACCGCAGACTGGGTGCCGTCAACGCAGACTCGAGACCCTCACCGCAGACTGGGTGCCGTCAACGCAGACTCGAGACCCTCACCGCAGACTCGGTGCCGTCAACGCAGACTCGAGACCCTCACCGCAGACTCGGTGCCGTGACCGCAGGCTCGACGGCCAAGGGAGTTAGAACCAGGCGCTCCAGAACCGGGTCAGGTTCATGCCCCAGCCTGCTAGGAAGCCGGGCACCCCGGACAGGTCGAAGAACCAGAAGACCAGCGAGAAAAACAGGTGGTTGAGCTGCGGGGAGAGCAACAGCACCAGCAGCGCCAGCAGCCCCCACTGCTTGACCGGCTCCAGCGACCGCTGGGTCTGCGGCTGTAAATGCGGCTCCAGCGCGCCGTAGCCGTCCAGGCCCGGCACCGGCAGCAGGTTCAACAGCAGCGCGGTGACCTGCAGGAACCCCAGGAACGCCACCCCGGACCAGAACACCACGTGCGCGGGATCGAAAAACAGTCGGGTCGCCGCCAGCAGCAGCACGGCCAGCAGCAGGTTGGCCGACGGGCCGGCCAGCGCCACGATGCTGCGTCGCGCCGGGGTCATGAACGAGGTCCGCACGTACACCGCCCCGCCGGGCAGCCCGATGCCGCCCAGCGCGATGAACAGCATCGGCAACCCCAGCGACAGCAGCGGATGGCTGTAGCGCAGCGGGTTCAGGGTCAGATAGCCGCGCACCGCGACGTCGCGGTCACCGAACCGCCACGCGGTGACGGCGTGGCCGAACTCGTGCAGGCACAGCGACACCACCCAGCCGGCGATGACGAAGACGAACACCCCGACGTAGGCCAACACCTCGCCGGCCGCGGCCTGCCAGGCCAGCACGCCGCCGACCGCGGTGACCGCGAGGATCGCCACAAAGATCGGGCTGGGACGCACCGACTCGTGTACCTGCCGGATGTCCACCTCACGAAACTACCGGACCGCACCCGACGGGCGGCGCCGTCACCGCACCACCAGCCAGCCCTCGGTGTGCCGATAAAACGTCGACCGCTTCACCGCACGCCGGCCGGGCACCCCGTCGCGGACCACGTCCGC
>PPEA01000901.1 GCA_002967005.1 Mycobacterium talmoniae | reverse complement strand
GACGCGAACTGGCGGTTCCACCAGGAGATTCACCGGGCCGCCCACTCGCCACGGCTGTCGGCGCAGATCCGCTATGCGGTGCGGGTGGTGCCGACGAACTTTTGACGGTGTTTCCCGAGCACGAACACCATTCGCTGGAGGACCACCAGAAGCTGCTGGCCGAGCTGGCCGCCGATGACGCCGACGGGGCCCGTGCCATCGCCGAGCGGCACGTGCTGGATGCGGGTCGCTCGCTGGCCGACTGGCTGGCGCGGGCGGACGCCGCTGCCCCACGTCGAGAGTGAAATCCACGACGCGTCGCCGGCGTGTCGCGTCGTGGATTTCCCACTCGGCGCAAGGGGGCTAGCGGCGCCGGCGGATGATCGCCCGCAGCCGTTCCAGCCGGCCGCCGATCTCGCGTTCGCCACCCCGGCCGGTGGGTTGGTAGTAGTCCACGCCGACCAGCTCATCGGGTGGATACTGTTGCGGCACAACACCGTCGGGGTGGTCGTGGGAGTACCGGTAGCCGACCGCGTTGCCCAGCGCCTGCGCCCCCGAGTAGTGGCCGTCGCGCAGATGCGGCGGCACCAGGCCGGCCTTGCCGGCCTTGATGTCGGCCATCGCTGCGCCCAGCGCGGTGGTGACGGCGTTGGATTTGGGTGCGGTGGCCAGGTGCACGGTGGCGTGCGCGAGGGTCAGCTGGGCCTCGGGCAGCCCGATCAGCTGCACGGTTTGCGCGGCGGCGACCGCGGTGGGCAGCGCGGTCGGGTCGGCCATGCCGATGTCCTCGCTGGCCAAGATCATCAGCCGCCGCGCGATGAACCGGGGGTCCTCCCCCGCCACCAGCATCCGGGCCAGGTAGTGCAGGGCGGCATCGACGTCGGAGCCGCGCACCGATTTGATGAAGGCGCTGATCACGTCGTAGTGCTGGTCGCCGTCGCGGTCGTAGCGCACCGCCGCCTTGTCCAGGGATTGTTCGATGGTCTCGACACCGACCTGGTCCCCCGCTTCCGAGGCGACCTCCAGCGCGGTCAGTGCCCGGCGGGCGTCCCCGGCGGCCAGCCGGACCAGCAGCTCGACGGCCTCGGGGTCGACGGTGACGCGGCCACCCAGCCCGCGCGGGTCGTCGATGGCGCGCTGCACGACGGTGGCGATGTCGTCGGCGCCCAACGGCCGCAGCTGCAGGATCAGCGACCGCGACAGCAGCGGCGCGACCACCGAGAACGACGGATTTTCGGTGGTGGCCGCGACCAGCAGCACCACCCGGTTTTCCACCGCCGAGAGCAGCGCGTCCTGCTGGGTTTTGGAAACCGGTGCACCTCGTCGATGAACAGCACGGTCTGCTCACCGTGGGCGGCGGCGCGGCGGGCCACGTCGATCACCGCGCGCACCTCTTTGACCCCGGCGCTCAGCGCGGACAGCGCCTCGAAACGACGCCCGGTGGCCTGCGAGATCAGCGACGCCAGCGTGGTTTTGCCGGTGCCGGGCGGGCCGTAGAGGATGACCGAGGCCGCGCCGGAGCCGTCGACCAGCCGACGCAGCG
>PPEA01000900.1 GCA_002967005.1 Mycobacterium talmoniae | reverse complement strand
ATCGAGGTGCGGATCGGGCCGGCGTCCGATCACCACGCCGACGTGGTGGGGCGCGAGGTCGGCCACATCGAGATCCGCGGCACCTCGATGATGTCGGGTTATCTCGGGGAAGCCCCGATCGATCCCGAAACCTGGTTCCCACCGGCGATCTGGGTTATGTCACCGATGACGGCCTGGTGGTGTGCGGGCGGGCCAAAGAGATCATTTCGGTCGCGGGCCGCAACGTCTTTCCCACCGAGATCGAACGGGTCGCCGCCGCAGTGCGCGGGGTGCGCGAGGGCGCGGTGGTGGCGGTGGGCGCCGGTGACGGCGCGGCCCGGCCCGGCCTGGTGATCACCGCCGAGTTCCGCGGCCCCGACGAAGCCGGCGCCCGCAGCGAGTTGGTGGCGCGGGTGGCCTCGGAATGCGGTGTGGTGCCCGCCGATGTGGTGTTTGTGACGCCCGGCTCGCTGCCGCGCACCTCGTCGGGCAAGCTGCGCCGGCTGGAGGTCAAACGCAACCTGGAGGCGGTGAAAGCATGAGCACCCTCGACGAGTACCGGGCCTTGCTCGACGACGTCTTCGACCAGCAGATCGTCGACTGGACCGCGGAAGCCGAAGCCACCGAACGCTTTCCGCGCAAGCTGATCGAGCACCTGGGCAGCGCCGGTGTGTTCGCGCAGAAGTGGGGGGACGGCCAGCACCCCGATGTGGCCCGGCTGGTCGCGCTGGCCTTCGCGCTGGGGCGGCTGGGGTCAGCGGGCATCGGCGTCGGGGTCAGCCTGCACGACTCGGCGATCGCGATCCTGCGCCGGTTCGGCCGATCGGAGTACCTGCGCACCATCTGCGAGCAGGCGATCCGCGGCGAGGCGGTGCTGTGCATCGGGGCCTCCGAGGAGTCCGGCGGCTCGGATCTGCAGATCGTGGAAACCGAGGTCCGCTCGGCGCGCGACGGATTCGAGATTCGCGGCGTCAAGAAGTTCGTGTCGCTGTCCCCGATCGCCGACCACATCATGGTGGTGGCGCGCAGCGTGGATCACGACGAAAACAGCCGGCACGGCAACGTCCTGGTGATCGCGGTCCCGACGTCACAGGTGCAGGTGCAGGAGCCGTACCGCAAGGTGGGCGCCGGACCGCTGGACACCGCCGCGGTGCATATCGACACCTGGGTGCCCGCCGACGCGCTGATCGCCCGTCCCGGAACGGGTCTGGCCGCGATCTCCTGGGGCCTGGCCCACGAGCGCATGTCAATCGCCGGCCAGGTCGCGGCGTCGTGCCAGGTGGTGCTCGGTGTCACCCACGCCCGGATGGTGAACCGGCGGCAGTTCGGCGCCACCCTGTTCGAGCATCAGGCGCTGCGGATGCGGGTGGCCGACCTGCAGGCCCGCGTCGACCTGTTACGGCACGGACTCAACGGGATCGCCGCCGAGGGCCGGCTGGACCTGCGCGCCGCCGCGGCGGTGAAAGTCACCGCGGCGCGGCTGGGCGAAGAGGTGCTCGCGGAGTGCATGCACATCTTCGGCGGCTCCGGCTACCTGGTCGACGAG
>PPEA01000090.1 GCA_002967005.1 Mycobacterium talmoniae | reverse complement strand
CACCCGCACCGGCGCCGGCCGCCGATGCGGGCGCCCGGGTGGTGGCGCTGGGCAGACCGCTGCGGTTCGCCGTCACGCAAACCGACTCGTCGTTGCAAACCCTGGGCCGCTTCCTGGATCTGGCCGCCCAGTCCGTCACCTTCCTCGTCGCCGACCTGACCCGGCTGCGTCATCCCTGGCGCGACACCATCAACCAGGCCTGGTTCATCGTCAGTGTCACCGCGATCCCGGCGTTGCTGGTCTCCATCCCCTTCGGGGTGATCGTGGCCGTGCAGGTGGGCAGCCTCATCGCGCAGGTCGGGGCGACCTCGATCTCCGGCGCGGCCGGTGGGCTGGGGGTGATCCGGCAGGGCGCCCCGATCGTCGCCGCGCTGCTGTTGGGCGGGGCGGCCGGGTCGGCGGTGACCACCGACCTGGGCGCGCGCACCATCCGCGAAGAGGTCGACGCGCTGCGGGTAATGGGTATCAATCCGGTGCAGCGGCTGGTCACCCCGCGGCTGGCGGCGATCGTGTTCGTGGCGCCGGTGTTGTGTTTTTTCATCATCTTTATGGGGCTGGGCGCCGGATACCTGATCAACGTGGGCTTCCAATCCGGCACCCCGGGCAGCTATATCGCCTCGTTCGCCTCGTTCGCCAGCGTCGCCGACGTGGTGGTGGCGCTGGGGAAAACCTGGCTGTTCGGCGTGGTGGTGATCCTGGTGGCCTGCCAACGCGGCCTGGAGGCGCACGGCGGCGCCCGCGGCGTGGCCGACGCGGTCAACGCCGCCGTGGTCATCGGGGTGGTGGCGGTGTTCATCCTCAACGTGGTGATCACCCAGCTGGTCACGATGTTCATGCCCACGAGGATCGGCTGATGGCCACCCCGTCCCGGCACCTGCCCCACGGTCTGCCCGCGGCGCTGCGGGTGTCGGTGGCGGTCACCGACGTCCCGATGTCCCTATTGGATCGCCTCGGCCACCAGATCACCTTCCTGGCACAGGTACTCGGCGCGATTCCGCGCACCCTGATGAACTATCGACGGCAAACCGGGGCGCTGCTGGTCGACATGATCTGGGGCAACGGCTCGCTGATCGTGGGTGGCGGAACCATCGGCGTGCTGGTGTTTTTGGGTGCCGCGGTCGGCGGATCGGTGGGCATCGAAGGGTATTCGGCGCTGAACATGGTCGGGATGGGGCCGCTCACCGGGTTCATCTCCGCCTATGCGAACACCCGGGAGATGGCACCGATGATCGCCGCGATCGGTTTCGCGGCCCAGGCCGGCACCCGGATGACCGCCGAGATCGGGGCGATGCGCATCTCGGAGGAGATCGACGCGCTGGAGGCCCAGGCGATCCGGTCGGTCCCGTTCGTGGTGACCACCCGGGTGATCGCCGGGATGATCACCATCGTTCCGCTGTACCTGTTGACGCTGGTGCTCAGCTACCTGTCCTGCGCGCTGGTGGTGAACGTGGTGCACGGCCAGTCCTCGGGCACCTACTACCACTATTTCGACTCGTTCATCCAGCCGTCCGATGTGCTGTTCTCGGTGTGCAAGGCGGCCATCTTCGTCACGCTGATCATCGCCATCCACGGCTACCAGGCTACTACGCCAGCGGCGGGCCCGAGGGGGTGGGCCAGGCCTCGGGGCGGGCGATCCGCGCCAGCCTGATCACCGTCGTGGTCACCGACATGGTGCTCACCCTGCTGTTCTGGGGCAACAACACCGGCGTCCAGATCTCGGGGTAGCCATGCCGAGTTTTCACGACCCCACCGGACGCGGAGCCAGCACCCGCGCGCTGCGCATCCGCGGCCTGATCGTGGCCGTGGTGGCGGCCGTCGCGGCCACCGTGCTGTATCACCTGGCCACCGGGCGCTACGACGACACCTTCAGGCTGACCGTGTTGGCCAACACCATCGGCGAGGGACTGGCACCCGGCGCCGAGGTCAAATTCCACGGGCTGGCGATTGGCACCGTGAAGTCTCTGGAGTCGGCCGGGTACAACAAGCAGCGGATGAGGGTGGAACTCGATCCACGCCAAGCCAAAGCGCTGACCGCCGACACCCAAGCCCAGTTCACATCGTCGAATGTGTTTGGCAGCGCGGTGGTCGAACTGGTCAGCAGCGGGGTGGGCGGCCCGCTCAAGCCGAACCAAACGTTGGTGATGGGCACCGGTGTGCAGGCCGCCTCGATCACCGGACTGTTGCGGCAGGGCCAGAAAATCGGCCAGATCGTCGATTCGCCGGACGTCAACCACATCCTCGCGGTGCTGCGGGCACACGGCGACCTGACCGAACCGGTCGCCAAATCGATCGTCGACTTCGCCAAGATCCTGGCCGACGCCCAAACCGTGCCGTTCTCGCAGACCCTGGCCGTGATGGCGGGGCTCGTCAACGGCCTCAACGACTTTGTTCCGCTGGTGGGGTTGCTCAACGAATTGCTGGACGGATTGCAGTTCCTGGGTGAGCCGGGTGGGGCGGAGCGAACCACACATGTCCTGCACCAGGCCGGCCGCCTGCTCGGCGACGTCGGCGCGTTGCTGGCCAAGAACCTGCCCTGGCTGGTCCCGTTGGTCGCCTCGATCATGAACCTGTCGGTGCCGTCGGCGTATCTGTTCGGCAGTTTGGCGCCGTCCTATGACCGGCTGTCGGGTGTACTCGACCGGACCAGCGCCGCATTTCCCTTCCAGGACGGCAGGGTTCGGATGCAGATCGAGGTCATCTTGGACGCGGCGCCCGGTGTCGCGGCCGCGCTGCCGTCGACGCCCGGAGGTGGCCGATGAGAAGCATCTCCACGGCGGTGTTGTGGCTCACCGCGTTCACCGCGGTCAGCGCGGTGTGCGCGGTCATCGTGATCACCGCCTTGCGCAGCCCGGTCACCGGCGCCCTCACCCGGTACAGCGCCACCTTCTCCGACGTGTCCGGGTTATTCGTCGGCGACGACGTCCGCATTTCCGGGGTGCAAGTCGGCAAAGTGGAGACGATCCGGCTCGACGGCCGCCACGCCAAGATCGACTTCAGCGTGCTGGCCGACCACCCCGTGTACCAAGACACCCACGCCGCCGTCCGGTACCAGAATCTGCTCGGTCAGCGCTACGTGGAACTCATCCAGCCGGCCGGGGGCCGGCGGCTGCCCGCCGGCGCGGAAATCCCGCTCGGGCGCACCATTCCGTCGTTCGACGTCACCAAGCTGTTCAACGGGTTTCGGCCGATATTCCAAACGCTCGACCCTGCCCAGTTCAACCAGTTCGGCGAGAATCTGCTGCGGGTCATCCAGGGCGATGAGACCGGGGTGGGGCCGTTTTTGCACGATCTCGACACGCTGTCGGATTTGGCCGTCGATCGCCAGGCCGTGCTGAAGGTGTTGATCGGCAACCTCGCCCAAATCTCTCATGATCTCGGCGGCAAGTCCCAGCAGTTGTTCCGACTGATCGCAACGTTGAATGACGTGCTGGCAAAATTCACCTCCAAAGCCCAGGAGTTCAGCGACTCGATCGACCTAGAGTTGCCGACCTTCCGCAACGCCGTGCACCTGCTGCAATACATCGAACGCATCTTTGACGGCACCACCACGCCGCTGTATGACCTGCTGAGCCGGATGTGGCCGCAAACCCCCACCATCATCGCCGGCCTGTCGTTGGTGCCGTCCCTGATCCAGGGGATGCGTGACTCCCTGGTCGACGACACGCCGGCCAAGCCGAAGTTCGCCTGCTCGCACGGCGAAGTCACGCTGCCGGGCATCGGGCAGGTGTCGTTCACGCAACAGAATCTGGTGGTGTGCCGGCCATGACGTTCCGTCGCCGCCCGCGCCGCGACCGACAGGCCGTGCTCGACGAGCACGCCGCGGCAGCACGTAACCGTCGGCACGGCATCGTCGCCCTGGTGGTCATCGTCGCCGCCCTGGCCGCCACCGGTTTGGCGTACCTGAACCCGACCGGAAAGACCACCTATACCGCGCATCTGAGCACCGCCGGAGGCGTTCGCCCCGGCGACGAAGTGCGGATCGCCGGCATCAACGTCGGCGCCGTCACCGGGATCCGGTTGCGCGGAACCGAAGTCGAAATGACCTTCGACGTCCAGCACTCGGTGGCGGTGGGCTCGCAGTCCACGCTGGAGGTCAAGATGCTGACCCCGCTGGGCGGCCACTACGTGGCGCTGGCCCCCAAGGGCGAGATCCCGTTGGGTCGCACGGTGCTTCCCGCGCAAAACACCACCACCCCGTTCGAAATCAGCGACATCATTCAAACCGCAACCCCCCTGGTCAAGGAGGTCAACGGGCAAGTCATCCACGACACCTTCAGCGAGGTCGCCAACGCCGCGAATCGGTATCCCGACGCGCTGCGCGACGTGCTCACGTCCGCGCACGCGCTAACCGAATCGTTGAGCACCATGACCACCGACTTCCACAAGGGCCTGAATTTCGCCGGCAACGGCATCAGCGCCATGGTCGCGGGCCGCAAACAGATCGTGGCGTTGACCGAGCAGCTCGCGCTGCTCGGCCGGACCTACACCGCCAAATCCGTCGATATCGTCGAGTACTTCACCGCGCTCGACGAATTGGCGCGGATGATCGACCGCTTCATGGTGTTCTACGGCCGCGAAGTCGCACCGATCGTCAACGGCATCGACGACATCATCGACACGCTCGTCGCGCACCCCGACCGGCTCGGCCAGGCAGCGATCAGCCTCGGCCAGGCCCTGGAAATCGTGTGGCCGATGCTCAGCGGCAACGGCATCACGATCGACGAAGGCCACTTTTTGGTTCCCGGACAAGACCTCTGCCTCCCCCACATCATGAGGCAGTGCTGACATGGCGTCGATCCTGCACCGCCTCGCAGCGACCCGCCACCGGTTGCGGTCGCGGGGAGCGGTTGCGCTGATGTTGGTGGTGGCGGCCGGGGCCGCCGCCGCGGTCACGCTCGGTGCAAAAGCGGCGCTGCCGAAGCTCGCCGACACCCGCGCGCTCTGTGCCGAATTCAGCGACGCGATCGGGCTTTATCCAGGCAACAAGGTGATGCTGCTGGGGATCGAGGTCGGTTCGGTGACCACCATCGTCAACCAACCCGACCACGTCCGGGTCGACTTCACCGTGCCCACCGACCTCGACCTGCCCGACGACGTCGGCGCCGTCACCTATTCGCAGTCGATCGTGACCGATCGGCACGTCGAATTAACCAAACCCTACGGCGGCGGCGCGAAATTCGCCGGCGGCCACTGCATCAGCAGGGACGCCACCAAAACCCCGATCGGGGTCAGCGAAACCTTCTCCGCCCTGGGCAAACTCAGCGACGACATCTTGGGCGCCGAAACCGGCGAAGACCCGGCGCACGCCCCCGGGGTGCAAGCACTCAATGACAGCCTCAAGGCGGCCAGCCGGTCCCTGGACGGCACCGGCCCCGCGCTCAACCAAACACTGCGGGATCTGGTCACCATGCTCGGCGACCCGTATACGGCCGACGCCGACTACCGCAAGTTGTTCGAGAACTCCGAAATCCTGACCTCGGGCTGGCTCAAGCATTGGGACACCTTTGTCACCCTGGTGCAGACGCTGCCCGACACCACCGGCCTGATCACCGGCCTGTCCGACAACTTCGCGTCGGCGCTGGAGCATCTCAACCACCTGGTGCCGATCCTCGTCGATGCGCTCAACCGGTTCGCGCCGCGCGCCTACCACAACATCGGTGACAAGCTGATCCCTTGGATCAGGGATCTGCTGAACGCCTACACCCCCCACATCCTGAGCTTCGTCGCCACCCTGCCGCCGGTGATCAACTGGCTGTCCGATATCTACGAGCCGGTGTGGGGCACCCACAACATCACCTATATCCCGCCGCACGTGGCGATTTCACCGTCGCAGGCCAGTGCGATCTGCGCCAACCTGGCCCAACGCAACGTGCCGGGTGCCGGGGCGGCCTGCGCACCGGGCACGGCGTCCGATCCGGTCACCCTCGGGCTGACGGACCTGATTATGGGGGCGGCGCTGGCACCATGATTCGACGATCGAGCGTTCTGCGGGTCAGCGCCGTGCTGCTGGCCGGCCTCGCTATCGCTGCGGCGCCGGCCTGCTCGCTGGACCCGACCCGATTGCCGGTGCCCGGGGCGTTTCAACCGGTCGACAAATACACCATCGCGATCGAGTTCTCGTCCGTGTTGAACCTGCCCGCCCGGGCGAAAGTGGACTCCGGCGGCGTGCAGGTCGGGGTCTTGGACCGGGTGCAACTGATCGGCGACACCGCGGTGGCCTACGTGGACCTGTCCGGCGATGTGAAACTGCCGCAAAACATCCGGGCCGAGCTGCGTCAGGCCACCATCCTCGGCGACATCTACATCGCGCTGTTTCCGCCGGAGCACCCCGCGCCCAGCACCCTGCGCGACGGCGACACCGTCCCGCTGGGTAACACCGTGCCGGCCGACAATGTCGAGGACGCGCTGCGGTCGGCGTCAAACCTGGTGACCGGTGGGGCGATCGGCACCCTGCAACAGTCCGTGCTCGACCTCAACAAGGCGTTCCCGAAGGATCCCAATGAGCTTATCCGGATCAAAAACAAGCTGACCGGGGTGCTGAACGACTTGGCCGCCAACCAGGACACCGTCGACGCGATCCTGGCCAGCATGGAGAACATCAGCAATAGCCTGGCGGCCAACACCGATACCTTCGACCGGCTGGTCACCGAGGGCCCGCCCAAGCTGCAGGGCCTGTCCAGCGTGGTGCTCAGCATCGTGCAGCTCATCGTCGACGCCCGCGGCATCGGCACCAGCGGCGGGGACCTGCTCAACCCGATCATGCCGGACCTGATGCAGATGCTGTCGTTCATCTCGCCGTTCGTGGCGACGGTGAGCACCGCCGACACCACCATCCCGGTCGTCGCCGACAAGGTCGTCGCCCTGGTCCGCGACAAGCTCGTCCCGTTCTTCGGCAACGGGGGACCGAAATACACCGTGTCCGAGATCCACCCGCCGGACGGGTCGTTGGGCATCAACCCCAGCCCGACAGCCGACGAACTGATTCGGGCGATGCAGACGATGGGGCTGATGCCATGAAGTTCAACGCGGGAGTCACCCTGGTGATCCTGGCGCTGCTGGCGACGCTCGGCGCCGGGTACATGTCGCTGGGGGTGCTCGACATGGGTCCGACCAAACGGGTCACCCGGGTGACGCTGATGCTGAACACCTCGGGTGGGTTGTTGCCGACGTCGCAGGTCACGATGCGCGGCGTGCGGGTGGGCCGGGTGACCGGTATCCAAGCCACCCGAACCGGTCTGGCGGTGTCCATCGACCTCGACGCCGACCATCCGGTGCCGGCCGCCAGCGCGGTCAGCGTGCAGAATCTCTCGGTCGCCGGGGAACAGTTCATCAACTTCGCGCCGACGGTCATCGCGCCACCGTATTTCGCCGACGGTGCGCAGATTCCGGCGGATCGGGTGGCGCCCACGGTGACGGTCAGCGACCTGCTGACCAAGGTGCAGGCGTTGTTTTCCGCCCTCAACCCCGACGACATCCGCACCGTGGTGTCCAATGTGGCTGCGGCGTTCGCCGGCAACGACGCCACCCTCGACTCGCTGGCCACCACGGCCGGGTTGTTCGCCGACGTGGTCCGCGACGACAACCAGCTGCTGGCAACCTTGTTCAGCAATGTGTCGACGCTGACCACCGGGATGGGTGATCTGCAGGTGGGCAGGGTGTTCAGCGAGACCGGCACGCTGCTGCCGTCGGCGGTGCCGGCCTTCGTCCGGCTGGTCCAGGCCTTCGAAAACATCTCCTACACCGGCCAGGGGGTGTTGGGCGGCGACGAACCCGTCGGTCAACTCGTCGGCAGGATCAGCGAATACCTCGACGACCTGTCCGGTCCGCTGGGCACGTTCGCGACGGTGCTGCAGCCGGTGACCGCACCGCTGCGCGGGGTCAAGGTCGACTCCGGGCATTGGCTGGACTTCTGGGAATCGACGTTCAACAACACCGGCGGCATGCGGGTGCATCTGATGGTGCCGGAATGGCAACAACCCTGAAATAGCAGGAGGTTCAGACAACATGACAAGCTCCGTCGACACGGTGGACGACACCGAGCACACGCCGGATGCCGTCGAGGCCCCGGACGCAATCAGCGCCGGGCCCGCGGCGGACGACCCGGTCACCACCCGCACTCGGAAACGCCGGCTTCGGGTGGTGGCGGCTGGCCTGGTGGCGGCCGCGGTGGTTACCGGTGGGGTGTTCGGCTACCTGAAATACCGCGGCACCGCAGATGAATTGGCTCGGATGCACCGCGCCGAGGCCGACAGCAACACCGCGGCGCAGCTGGCGAAAGACTACGCCCTGAAGTCGCTCACCTACAGCTTCGAGGACCCCGACGCCTTCTTCCGCTCGGTCGAGCAGGGGGTGTCGTCGACGCTGAAGGACAAATTCGTCAACGCCACCGGCTTTCTGAAAAGTTTGATGCTGCAGGCCCAGGTGTCCTCGACCGGTGAAGTGGTGGCCACCGACCCGATCGCTCAGCCCGGCGACGTGTACGAGGTGGTGGTGTCGGCCTATCAGACCACCCGCAACCTGCAGAACCCCGAGCCCCGGGTGTCGGTGATGCTGCTGCAAGTCACCGTCAACAAGGTCGGCGACACGTGGCAGGTGTCCGACATCGGGCCCAAACCCGGCAGCCACACCCCCGCCGAAGGTCAGGGAGTGCTGCCCGAGTTGAGTCCCGCACCCGCGCCCGCGACCCCGGGCCGGTAGCCCGCCCCGGGGCGCCCGGTCGCGTTTCAGCCCACCGTGTCCGGACACAGCGTCTGCCGCGCGACGGACTCCAGCCGCAGCAGGTCCCCACGGGTGGCGCCCGGGTAGGGTTGTTGCGCCGCCGCGTCCGGGCTCGCGCCCCGGCGCAGCTCCGCACACATCGCGTAACCCGTCTGGATCAACAGCGGGCCGCTGAACGAGTTCACTGTGATGGCCCCGGGCGT
The DNA here is from genome assembly GCA_002967005.1 of Mycobacterium talmoniae. GTDB lineage: Bacteria > Actinomycetota > Actinomycetes > Mycobacteriales > Mycobacteriaceae > Mycobacterium > Mycobacterium talmoniae. Next base: position 12,635 of record PPEA01000090.1, on the reverse strand, counting down.
GGTGTTCAGGATATTCAGGTAGTCGTCCTCGGGTGTGGCGTGGGCCGGTGCGGCAAGCGCCAGCAGGGTGGGTGCCGCCAGCGCGGCGAGCAACCCCCGCCGTTTCCCGTCGCGGGGGCTCATCACGGCGCGCAGTACTGGCGGGCCTCGACCAATTCCTGTCGGGCATGGCGCAGATCGCTGTCCAGGTCCGCCGCGTGGTAGGGGTTGGTGCCGTTGAGCTGATCGGCGACCGTGCTCGACCACAGCCGCAGGTCGATCGCGGCCGGGCTGGTCAACCCGAACAGCGGACTCTGTGCGGTCTGAACCTGGGTGCCCACGTTCGGCGGCGGATCGGCGGTAATCAGGTTGAACGCGGCCTCGAGCCGGTTCGCCGCCGGCAAGATGATGTCACATTCCGGGTCCTGCGCCACCGCCGCTGGCGCGGTCAGCGCCCAGGTGATCGCCGCGGCCATCGCCGCCAGGCCGACGCGGGCGGCGCTCATGGCTTCGTCGCCACGGCCAGGATGTAATCGGAGTGCAGCGCGGTGATCCGAAAACCCAGCGGAGTAAAGGAATAGCGAACGATCGGGTTGACATGGCGCATGTCGGGGTGGCGCAGCCGCTGCCGCAAAAACTTGCCCAGCGGCGGATAAACGTCGTCGCTGATGGAGCGCGTCTGCGCGTCGACGAAACCGACATCGAGCAGCAGGTCGCGGTAGCCGGCCAGGTCCGCCGCTCCCCGCACCGCCCGTGGTGACGCGGAGCGCCATCCCAGTCGGGACACCTCGGCGCGAGCCGGCACGGTGAGCAGCGTGCGTTTCGGCACGATGTCGGCGGTCACCAGCCGGCCGCCCGGCTTGAGCACCCGAAGCGCTTCGGCGAAGAAGGCCACCCGGGACGGGAAGTGGAACGCCGACTCCAAGGCCACGACCTTGGTGCACGATTGGTCATCGAACGGCAGCTCGGTGGCCGACGCTTCCACGTAGCTGATGCGTTTAGCCAAGCCCGCCTCGGCCACCCGTGCGGTGGCGATGGCGATCTGTTCGGCGGCCAGGTTTACTCCGGTGATGCGCTTGGGCTTGAATTCCTTGATCCACAACAGGTCTTGGTCGCCGTAGCCCGGGCCGCAGTCCACCACGGTATCCGATGAGGTGAAGCCGGCGGTGCGCGCCACCAGGCGGGCCAACTCCCGGCTGGCCTCGTCCAGCGTGGCCGGCCGGTTCTGCCAGTAGCCGAAGTTGATGAACAGCGATTCCTCGCCGAACAGGTTCTGGGTACCGATGATGTCGTAGACCTGACCGGTTTTAGGGCTGTCGGAGGGCGCTATCGCCACCCGCATCATCCGGCCCCATTCGCCGGCCCACCGACGCAGTCGGTCACCGGTGGATTCGTCGTCGATGTTGCGCGCGATGGTGGCCATGGACGCTCCGTTCGTGCTGGGGGATGTTGGGTTTATCCGAGTGACATGGTTTTTGCGCCCAGCCTCCCGACCGCGGGGGCCAGCCGGTTCAGCCGGTATTGCAGATGCGCCTCGGTGGTCACGGGAACGACCTGCTGGTTGTTTTTGACCGCTTTGACGATGCGTTTGGCCACCTTGTCGGGGCCGTAGCGGCGCAGCCGGTACGCGCGGTCGACCCTTGCCAGCTTGCGCTGGGCGTCCTGCTCGGGCAGGCCGGAGACCACCGAACTGCGAATGATGTTGGTGTGCACCACCCCCGGGCAGATCGTGCTGACACCGACCCCCGACCCGGCCAGCTCGGCCCGCAGGCAGTCGGAGAACATGAACACCGCGGACTTGCTGGTGGCGTAGGCGCTCAAGCCCTGTGCCGGTGAATAGGCCGCCATGCTGGACAGGTTGACGATGTGCCCCCCGAGCCCGCGGCTAGCCATCGCGGACGCAAACGCGCGGCAGCCGTGCACCACCCCGTACAGATTGACGTCGAGCACCCGCTTGAAGTCTTCGGCCGGCGTGGCGAGGAACCGCCCGGCCTGGCCGATACCGGCATTGTTGACCAACACGTCGGGCACCCCGTGCGCGGTGAGGACCTCGTCGGCGTGCGCGAGCACCGCCGCCTCGTCGGCGACATTGAGCTGGTAGGCGTGTGCGGTGCCGCCGGCCTCGGCAATCAGCGCGGCCGTCTCCTTGGCCGAGGCCAAGTTGACATCGGAGAGCACGATCTCGGCGCCCTCGCGGGCGAACGCCAGCGCGGTCTGGCGTCCGATTCCGCTGCCAGCGCCGGTGATCACGACCAGCTGGTGTTCGAAGGCTTTGTGGGCCTTGCCCATCTCGGCGCGGCGCAACCCCCGTGGCGCGGGCTGCCCGGACACGAAATCGATCAGCTCGGTGGTGGCGGTGGCCAGCAACTCGGGATGCGAAAACGCGAGCCAGTGCCCGCCCTTGACCACCCGCCGCCACACCGCCGGGACCCAGTTCGGTTCGTCGTCGTAGCACGCCTGGCGCACCGCGGGGTCCCGGGTGCCCACGATCACCTGCACCGGCACCTGGGTGAAGCGCTCCTGGCCCTTTTTCAGCCGGGAAACCAGCGACAACACGGTGGCCCGATAGATCCGCAGCCCGTTACCGATGTCCCGGTTGAAGGTTGGCCCCAGGAAGATCTGTTCGACAGCGGCGCCCTCGGCGCGGGACAGCTGCTTACGCCAACGTTCTTCGGTGGCGAACAGTCGTAACGTGGCCTTCGGCAGCACCGGCAGCATCAGGTAGAACATGTAGCTCAGCGACCCGAGCTGGGCCAACACCAGCGCGAGATTCCTCGGTGTCGGACGCCGTAGCCGATTGCGGGCCCACATCACCAGATGCGCGACATTAGGACCCGACACCGAGGTGAAGGACGCGACCCGGTGTTGACCAACGTTGTCGCACACCGCTTCCCACATCGCCACACTGCCCCAATCATGGGCAAGCACGTGGACGGGAGCCTCGGGGCTGACCGCATCGATCACCGCGAGATAGTCGCTGGCTAGCGCATCCAACGCGAAGTCGCGGTAGCTTCTCGGGTTGCTCGATTGGCCATGGCCCCGGTTGTCCACGGTCACCACGTGAAAGCGGTCCGCCAACAGCGGCACGACACCGTCCCACATGTGGTGCGAATCCGGCCATCCGTGCAGCAGCACGACGGTCGGCCCGTCGGGGTTGCCCTGCTCGTATACGGCGATCTCGATGTCGCCGTTGCGCACGATGCGCAGGGTTTGCGCCGATGCATCGGCTGCCGTGTCGCACTCCCGAGTTTTCGTGGTCATGCCGCTTCCTCAATCTCGTCGAACTCGTGACCTATTCCCGGACAAGCGGTATCGTGTACTGACTGTCTCAGGTTCTCAAAGGATCCGGAGTGGCTATGCGTCCAGCTGACCGTCCCCTCGCACGCAACCCGGTCCGGCCGGTCCTGGCCCTGGTCACCGCGGCGATCAGCGCCGCCGGCGCCCTGTCCCCCACCGCCACCGCCGATTTCGCGCTGCCGGCCTGCCCGCGCTCGGCCACCGTGATCAATCCCGAATCGGTGTTGCCCCATCAGGACTGCCGCCTGCACTCCGGGGACGGCCTGAACTTCGACATCACCCACTGGTCCGCGGATGCCGGGCAGCCGCCGCAGGCGGTCAAGGTGGTCGTGACCGACGGCACCGGCGAGACGGTCCAGACCATCAACGAAATGTTGGAGCCGTCGAGCCCGAGTCCCGTTGGGCTGCAAGACCTCGACGGCGACGGCCGCGACGAACTGGTCGTCCCACTGGCCCGGCACAGCTTCAACGGCAGCCCCAACACCCGGTTCGCGGTATGGCGCGCCGACGGTGACCGGCAACATTTGGAACGCACCCAGATGGTCGGGCAGGCCGTCTATCCCAGCGGCGACGGGTATGTGGTCAGCAACGGCGGGGCGCTCAGCAGCCGTGACCTCACCTTCTACCTGCCGACCGGCGCCGGGTTCACGCTGGTGGTGGTGTTGACGATGGAGGCCGAACAGGTCGACGCGGACAGCCACCGGGTGTTGACGGTGAGTTGCCGCGCCCACCAGGAGGACGGTCTGCACGCCATCGACATGGACGTCTACCAGGCCGAGGACACGTTTTGCGCGTCGCCGGCCGCCAACGCCATTTGGCCTGGCGCCGAGCGCGTGACAATCCGACCGTGGCCCCGGTGGGGGCAATAGCATCGTCATCCGGCGGCTCCGGCCAGGCTTCGCGCCGACCGTCGAGCCTCGGCGATCAGGTTCAGCAGGTGGGCACTCACCGCTTCCCGACGTTCGTAGGGCAGGAAGTGGCCGGCACCGTCGAAGACCACCACCTCACTGTCGGGCAGTTGATCGGCGATGCGTTGCGCATGGATGGGCGAGGTCAACCAGTCCCGGGACCCCGCCATGACGACCACGTTGAGGTGGCGGTACGCGCGCAGCGCCGGGTAGCGGCGGTGGTCCAAGATCGAGCGCCCCAGGGCCGCCACCGCGGCGGGTTGGGCTTGCTCGCCTTGCCGGACTACCCGGTTCAAATCGTGGCGGCGGGGACGCCGACCGAAAGCACCGCGAGCACCCTGCCGCGCCAAAACAGTGGTCTACTGGGGATCCTCACCCGCTCCGCGATCCGCAGCGCGGCCTTCAGCAGGGCCTCGGTGCCGGGGATCCGCCGGATCGCCCCCATCAGGTCGCCGGCGCTGGTGGCGACGAACATCGCCCCGGCCGCGCGTTGCGCCACGAGCTGCGGGTGGCGCTGCGCCAACGCCACCAACACCATGCCACCCAGGGAATGGCCGCCGAACACGATCGGGCCGTCCGGAACCAGCTGTGCCACCACAGCCGCCAAATCGTCGGCCAGCTGCTCGATGGACGCTGTCGCCACCCGCGCTGAGCGGCCATGGCCGCGGTGATCGTAGGCCAGCACGCGCACCGCCGGGTCCGCGGTGACCACCGACGCCGCCACGTCCTCCCAGATCCGGGCCGAGAGTGTCCACCCGTGGGTCAGCACCACCGTCAGATCGGCGTCGTCCGCGCCCCATTCGGTGACGTTCAGCCACGCGTCATCGAGCGACAACCCGACTTGACGCCACGGGACGTCGCGGTAAACCCTGGTCATCGGCCGGCTACTTACCGGCGCGCGCGGCCGGCACCGCGGTGCCGACACGATCACCGGCCACACCGAGGAGCGGCGACTCGCCGAACCGGTCCAGCAGCCGGCCGCCGAGCCGTTCCAGCCGCTCCACCGAGAACGGCTGGGTCATCCGGCGATTGATGCCGGGGGCGATGCGCAGCATGAAATAGCCGAGCCAGGCTTCCGCGCGGACCGGCACCACCGCGAGGTCGAACCGCACCGCACGGACCGCGGCGCGCGCGACGAGGTTGGGGCTCAGCGGCGAGAACGGCAGCTTCGCGGCGAGTTCCTGCAGCTGCCGGTTGACCCGCTTACCGCGATCCATCAGCTCCTGGTCGACACCCACAGTGATTGCGTGCTCACCGATGTTGGTGTTGATCACCCCGGGGCAGATGGCGCTGACGCCGATACCCTTGGGCCCCAGCTCCAGCCGCAGACACTCGGTGAGCATCTTCACCCCGGCCTTGGACACCGAGTACGCCGACATCACCGGGGTCGGTGTGAACGCCGCCGCCGACGCGATGTTGACGATGTGGCCACCGGCACCGCGTACCACCATCTGGGCGCCGAAAACCCGGCAGCCATGGATCACCCCCATCAGGTTCACCCCGAGTTGGCGGTCCCAATCCGCGGGGCTCAACGCCAGAAACGGCCCGCCGACCAGCATTCCCGCGTTGTTGACCAGCACGTCGACGTACCCGTGATCGGCCAGCACATCGCGGGCGAACGACTCCCACGCCTCGGGGTCGGTGACGTCGAGCCGGGCCGCCGACGCGCGGTGCCCGTGGCCACGGATCATCGCCGTGGTCGCCTCGGCGGCATCCAGGTCGATGTCGGAAACCACCACATGAGCACCGAGTTTGGCGAACCGGATCGCGGTTGCCCGCCCGATACCGCTGCCGGCGCCGGTGACCACCACCAGCTTCGGCCGCAACCCGTTGATCTTCACGCGTTCTCCTTCATCTCGGCAGCCACCGCGGCCGGCACCGCAGGACCAACGCTGTAGCGGTACACGTCGAGGTTGTAATGCCGGTTTTGCCAGTACATTTCGCCATGCGTCGACGGCCGGAACGGGGAATCGCCCTTGTCGTCGATGTAGTAGGTGTTCGAGCCCGCGCAGGTCGGGGTGAACAGGAAGTTGCGCTCTTGCCGTTTGAGGCACTCCTGGAAGTAGGCGTCGTGGGCTTCCTGACGGATTTCGCACACGGTCGCGCCGAGACGTTTGGCTTCGGCGATGGCCCGGCTCAGGTGCGCCGAAGTGGCTTCGATCATCCACAGGTAGGAGCCGAGCACGAATCCGTAGGGGCCGGTAATGGTGAACGCATTCGGGAATCCGGGAATCGAAACGCCTTGATAGGCCTGGTATCGGTGCTCGTCCCAGAACTGCCCGAGGTTGACTCCGTCGCGCCCGATCACCGGGAACGGCGGCACGGCCCGGTTGTCCCACAGCCGGAAACCGGTGGCGCAGATCAACACGTCGATGTCGTGTTCGACGCCGTCGACGGTGCACACCCCGGTGTCGGTGATGCGGTCGATGGACTCGGTGACCAGGCTGACGTCGTCGCGGTTGAACGTCTTGAGGTAGTCGTTGGACATCGACGGCCGCTTGCAGCCCAGCCCGTAGCGCGGGATCAGCTTCTCCCGGATCACCGGGTCGTCGACTTGGCTGCGCATCCAGGCGCGCACCGGAATTTCCGCCAACTGGCGGCTGGCGTCGGTCAGCCAGCGGGGGCCGACCAATTGCCCGCTCATCGCGATTTCGGTGGCCACGGTGCCGACCAGCCGGATCGCCGACCGGAGTCGGCGCTGCCCCATCACCCACCGCCCGACGGACTTCATCTCCACGTCGAACTTGGGAAACACCCAGATCGGGGTGCGCTGGAAGACGGTCAGGTGACCGACCTCCTCGACGATGGCCGGCACCACCTGCAGCGCGGTCGCACCGGTGCCGATGATCGCGACCCGTTTGCCCGCCAGCGCGACATCGTGGTCCCACAGCGCGGTGTGCATCAGGGTCCCGGCGAAGTCGTCGAGACCCGGGATGTCCGGCATCTTCGGGCTCTCCAGCCCGCCGACCGCCATCACGACGTAGCGGCCGGTGATCTGCTGGCCGCCGTCGGTGGTCAGCCGCCACAGGCTGTTGGTCTCGTCGAACACCGCCGCGGTGATGGTGGTGTTCAGCCGCAGCTTGTCCCGCAGACCGTACTTGTCCACCATGTCACTGGCGTAGTCGCGCAGCTCCTCCCCCGGGGCGAACAGCCGCGACCAGTCACCGCGCTGCTCGTAGGAGAAACTGTAGACAAACGACGGAATATCCACCGCCACACCGGGATAGGTGTTTGCATGCCAGGTGCCCCCGACCTGGTCCCATTTGTCGATGATGACGAAGTCGTGAATGCCTTGCCGCTGCAGCGCGATACCGGCTCCGATGCCGCCGAACCCGGCCCCCACGATCACGACCTCGTGGTCGGGGGTCACCCGCTCGGCCGTCGGCAACTCTTCGCTGTCGATGATGGTGCTCAAGGTGGTCCTCCCGCCTACTTGAGGTGTCCGACGAGGGCGCCGTCGTCGCCGAACAGCTCCTGGCGCCACTGCTGTACCAGCGCCTCGGTGTCGATGTCGTCGGGGTGAAAACCCGGCCGCAGGTAGCTGCGCAGGTCCGCCATCAGGCCCTTGACCAGCGGGCCACGGTAGATCCCAATGGTTTCGCGGGCCACCTGGATCGGGTGCCAGCCCGACGGGTCGGTGGCGATGGACATCAGCACCCCCACCGTCACCATGGGGATGGTCAGGCCGTACATCGCCGCCATCACCCCGATGCGGAGCCACTCCGGTCCACCCATCGCCCGGTACACGTCGAACGCCACCGACTTGTGCTCCAACTCCTCCACGGCGTGCCAGTTGAACAGGTTGCGCACCTCGGGATCCTCGGGGATCGCTTGGATCTCCGGACTGGACAGCACCCGCTGGGCCAGGGTGGCGGTGTAGTGCTCGGCCGCGGCCGTCATCGCCAGATGCGCCAGTGCGGGCGCCCGGTTCTCGATCCGCAGGACGAACCGCTCCCGGCGGCTGTCGTGGCCGAAGGTGAACAGCCGCACGAACGGGTAGCCCATGTCGATGAGCTTTTCGTTGAGCCGGCGGTGTTCTTGACCGTGCACCGACTCCTGGCCGATGAACCCGGCCACCCGCTTCTTGAGCACCGGATCGGTCACCCGATCGGCGAACCGCCGCACCGACCGGATGAACGACTCCTCGCCCGGCGGAAACGCCGCCGACAACACCGCCACAAAATGGCTGAACGCGATGTCGCCCTCGACGAAGTGGTGGTTCATCGGCTCGGGATCGCCGAACCGGAACCGGATCCGGCGCACCGCCGGATACGGCGTGTGGCCGTTTTTGGTGGAAACTGCCTGGCTTGCAACCATTTCAGAGGTCTCCTTCACAGGGGTCACTTCAGGTGTTCGACAAGGGCACCCCGAGAGCCGAAGAGCTCGGTCTGCCAGCGCTGCAACAGGTCCGTCGTGTCAATGTCGTCGGGGTGGAAGCCGGGTTTGAGGTAGGTGCGCAGCTCCGCCATCAACCCGCGCAGAATCGGCCCGCGGAACACGTAGCGGGTTTGGCGCACCAGTTGGATCGGGCGCCATCCCCGAGGATCGGTGAGGATCGACAACGCCACCCCTACCGTGACGACCGGGATGGTGAACACGTACATCACCGCCATCACCCCGATCCGGATCCACTCCGGCCCGCCGACCGCCCGGTACACGTCGAACGCCACCGACTTGTGCTCCAACTCCTCCACGGCGTGCCAATTCAGCAGGTGCCAACCCTCCTCATCCGCCGGGATCGCCTGGATCTCTTCGCAACCCAGCACCCGCTGCGCGAGCGTTGCGGTGTAGTGCTCGGCGGCCGCGGTCATCGCCAGATGCACATATCCGGGGGTCAGCTTCTCGATCCGCTCGACGGCCCGCTGCCGGATGGCATCGCGGGGGAAGGTAAACAGCCGCACGAACGGGTAGCCCATCTCGATGAGCTTCTCGTTGAGCCGGCGGTGTTCTTGACCGTGCACCGACTCCTGGCCGATGAACCCGGCCACCCGCTTCTTCAGCACCGGGTCGGTCACCCGATCCGCGAACCGCCGCACCGACCGGATAAACGACTCCTCCCCCGGCGGAAACGCCGCCGACAGCAGCGCCACCAGGTGGCTCAACACGATGTCGCCCTCGACGAAGTGGTGGTTCATCGGCTCCGGTTCGCCGAACCGGAACCGAATCCGGCGCACCTGCGGATACGCCTCCTGCGTCGGCGCGATCGCCGGGGTGGTGGTCATCAGCATGGTCCCCTTCGCCGGATCAAAAGGTCACTTGAGGTGATCGACAAGCTCGCCGTCGGTACCGAAAAGCTGCTGCTGCCAACGCTGCAGCAGCGCGGTGGTGTCGATGTCATCGGGGTGGAAGCCCGGCCGGAGGTACTTCAGCAACTCGGGCATCAGGCCCTTCAACACCGGGCCGCGGTACAGCGCGTACGTCTCCCGGATCAGGCGTAGCGGTTGGCGTCGCGCGATTGGGTCACGCGACAACGAAACTCCCAGCGAGGTCAGGGTCACCGGCAGTGTCAGGGCAATCACGATGGCCATCACGGCGATGCGCAGGGGTTCGGAGCCACCGACCGCGCGGTAGACGTCGAAGGCCACCGACTTGTGCTCGAGTTCTTCCAGAGCATGCCAGTTCAACAGGTTCCACACCTCGTCGTCGCCGGGAATCGCCTGGACTTCCTCGCTGGACAGCACCCGTTCGGCGAGCACCGCGGTGTAGTGCTCGGCCGCCGCGGTCAGCGCCACGTGCGCCCGCCCGGACAGCCGTTGCTCGAAGCGAATCTGCCGTTCTTTCACCGGCTTCGAATCCCACCACCCGATCGAGTAGCCCATCTCGGCGAGCTTCTCGTTGAGGTGGCGATGCTCCTGGCCGTGCATGGATTCCTGGCCGATGAAGCCGGCGACACGTTTCTTCAACACCGGATCGGTGATGCGGTCGGCGAACCGGCGGACCGACCGGATGAAGGCCTCCTCGCCCGGCGGAAAGGCGGCCGACAGCCCGGCCACGAAGTGGCTGAACACGATGTCGTCGTTGACGAAGTACTTGCCCGACGCGCCGTCCTCGCCGAAGCGGAACCGGATCCGTCGGGTCTTGGGATAACTGGCCACTTGCGCTGACCGGGCCGGCGACGCTGCTACCGCCACTGCTCCGTGCGCTGAACGCTGGTTCGCCATGAGGACCATTCCTCTCTCGAACAGTTAGTACCTAGTACTGCTAGTACGTGGTAATGCTCGTCACGATAGCGCGGTCCGGGAGCGGGCCGCAAGACCCTGTGACGGCGGAGCAATACATCGAGAACGGCAGCGTGCCAAGGTGTTCGGCATCAAGGCAGGCGGGCACCACGGTGGCGGCCAGCGCGGCACGCGACCGGCCCACTCGGTCTGGCTGCATTGCCGTCCCTTCCCGCCGCTGCGTGGTCTAATTTTTGGACTGATATGTCACTCTGTCAAGTGCGGGGCTTGACAGACCCCGTCGCGGCAGGATGAGATGCCCAGTACTAGGTACCGCTGGTACCGACTCAGCGTCGAATGGAGCACGCCATGACCACCGCGTCGACGACCAGCGCCACCGCGCGGGCCCGGCAACTACTGGATCCCGATCGGTGTCCGCGGATCGACACCGCCGACCACGGCTACTTCGACGTGCTCGGTGACGGCGCCCCGCCGGTGTACAACCTGGCTCAGCAACTGATGCACACCCGCATCTATTCGGCCGCATATCAGGTCGCCCGGCCGATCGGGCTCAAGCTGGCGAGCGGGCTTCGGGCGCCCGGACGCGACGCGGACCGGGCTCGGGTGTCGGCGTGGCTTGGCCTTCGCTCAGGCTCCACGGTCATCGACATCGGCTGTGGCCCCGGCAATTTCACCGGATGGTTCGGGACGCAGGTGGCACCGGACGGCCTGGCGGTGGGAGTGGATGCCTCGCCGGCGATGCTGCGGCGTGCGGTCGCGGACAACTCCGGTGGGTGCGTCGCGTATCTGCGCGGTGATGCCGAGAACTTGCCGTTCGCGGACGGGGTCGCCGACGCGGTGAGCTGCCTGGCGGCGCTGTATCTGATCAACAATCCGTCGCAGGCGGTCAGCGAGCTCACCCGAGTCCTCAAGCCGGGCGGCCGGGTGGTGATCCTGACCAGCTTGATCCCGGGCGGGACCCGCACCCCCGTGCGCAGCGCGGTGCTGGACACGCTCAGCGGCATCCGATGGTTCGGCCGCCACGAGGTCACCACCTTGCTGGGCGATGCCGGCTGCACCGGCATCGAGCAACATATCGACGGGCTGGCGCAGACCGTCATCGCGACGAAGCGGTAACACCATGGCCTGGACACCCGACGAAATCCCGGATCAGTCCGGCCGCACCTTCGTGGTGACCGGCGCCAATGGCGGGCTCGGTGAGATCACCACCGGGGTGCTCGCCGACAAGGGCGCCACCGTCGTGATGGCCTGCCGCGATGTGGCGAAGGCGCAGACGCTCGCCAGCCGGATCGGTGGCGACGTGCGGGTCGCGCGGCTGGATCTTGCCGACCTGGATTCGGTGCGTGCCTTCGCGGCCCAGCAAGGCGAATTCGACGTCCTGATCAACAATGCCGGGCTGATGAACGTCCCGTTCAGCCGCACCGCCGACGGCTTCGAGACCCAGTTCGGGGTCAACCACCTGGGGCACTTCGCGTTGACCGGGTTGCTGCTCGACCGCATCGGTGACCGTGTGGTCACGCTGTCCAGCATCGCGCACCGGCAGACCCCGAAGCTGTGGATCGACGACCTCAACTACGAGCACCGCCGCTACCAGCGCAACCTGGCGTACGCCCAGTCGAAGCTGGCCAACCTGATGTTTGCCCGCGAACTGCAGCGCCGGTTGACCGAGGTGGGATCGGCCACCCGGTCCTACGCGGTGCACCCGGGTGTATCGGGCACGGACCTGTTCACCAAGACCGAGACGGTGCTCGACCGCGTCGCCAAGCACGGGGCGCGGCTGATCGGCCAGCCCCCGCAGGTGGCGGCGCAGTCCACGCTGTTCGCCGCGACGATGCCGACCGCCGACCCATCGATTTATTGGGGCCCGGCCCGGCTGGGGCAGACCCGCGGCCCGGTGCAGCCCTGCCCATCCAGCCGGTTGTCGCGCGCCGGGATCTGTGGCGGCGGCTCTGGGCCGAGTCGGAGGCGATGACCGACGTCAGCTACCAGCTGCAGCAGACCTTGCGCTGACCGCACCAATACCCGCCCGGCGGAGATCCGCCGGGCCGGGTGGCTGGCCGGATTACTGAATGGTGGGGATCCGCCCGGTGGGCGGCTCGTCGTCGCCGGCGGCGGGGAACTCGTGCACCCCGAACTTGTGGGTGCCCTCCAGGTCGTCGATGATCGCGGCCTGGGCGTTCTTGGGCAGGGTGTGCAGGATCTCGCGGACCCGGGCCCGGCGCCGGCCGACCGCCTTGCGCTCGGGCATCCCCGGCGACGCGGACAGCTGCGG
>PPEA01000009.1 GCA_002967005.1 Mycobacterium talmoniae | reverse complement strand
TGGTCGGCGCCGCGGCTCCAGTCCCCTCGCGGGTGATGCTCCGCACCAGCCGGTCGGCATGGTCGTGCAGGGTCTGCGGTGTCTGCGCGGCCGGCGGTGCGACGGCGTCCCCGGCGTACAGGTGGTGGCCGCGAACCAGCAGCTCGACACCGTCCCGGATCGGGTCGGGCATCATCGCGCGCCGCCGCCGTATCGAGCCTGGTAGTCGGCCTCGGCTTCCTCCCGAAGCGCCGTGAACGCGAGGTTCAGGCGATCCGTCAACTCGTCATGGGTGTAGTCGGTGACGACCCCGGGGTGCAGGGACAGCTCGATCAGCCTGCCGTCGGCGTTGGCCACCGCGCGGATATCACCCAAATCGACGCTGTAGGTGACGGTCTCGGCCTCGGCGACCAGTGCCTCCCACTTGTCGGCCGCCTCGCTCAGTTCCCGCAGAACTGCTTCGACGAGATCCTTGTCGCTCAGTTCGGCGCGATGGTCCGCCCCGGACACCATGCCAGTATCCGACCCGCCCCGACCAGCGTCAATTCATTGTCCAGCTAATCTGCGGGAGCGCTCAGTCGCCGGGCGGCAACCCGTTCAGCACCTGGAACCACGAGAAGTGGTAGTTGGCCGAGACGGTGTCGCCGGCGGCGAGGCCTTCGGTGGCGGCCAGCAGCAAGCAGTTCAGCAGCAGGGCGGCATCGGCTTCGGGATACTGGGTCAGCAACTGGTAGCGCGCGGTGTCGAGGTGCACGCGCAGCAGGTCCATCTCGGCATCGACCACGTCGGTTCCCGCTGCGGCGGCGTCGGCCACGGTGTGCACCAGCCGCGGCAGGTCTTCGCGCCCCGCGGTGGCGTCGGCCAGCGCTCCCGGCCGAGATCGCTGACCGCGGGGAGTTGTCGCGACTGCAGCGAGGACTCGATCGGGGGCGAAATCGGGTTGTCC
>PPEA01000899.1 GCA_002967005.1 Mycobacterium talmoniae | reverse complement strand
CCTGACTTTTATCACCGAGCGGAGGTTCGCGACCCCGTAGGTCTGTGACCTGCGGTGTTGGTGGGCGGTGAAGCGAAATTTGCGCACTAATTTTGGGCCGTAGGTGCCCGAATGGCCTATGTCCGCACCGTGAAGACCGCCTCGGGGGCCACGGCGGTGCAGATCGTGTGGTCGTCTCGGGGCGGTTCCCGCAAGATCGAGCACCTCGGATCGGCCCATGATGAGGTCGGTGTCGCGGCGCTGAAGGCGGCCGGGGCGCAGAAGATCGCCGCAGGCCAAGACCAACTTGATCTCGGACTGGACGCCCCGGTCGATGCTGAGCCGTTGCCGATCACCTCCTCACGCGCCCAGCACCTGTGGGAAGCTCTCTCAGATGTCTATGACGCGCTCGGTTTCGACGAGGCCACCGGCGACGATGAGGTGTTCCGCCAGTTGGTGGCGGCCCGGATCATCGAACCGACCAGCAAAGTCGACTCGCTGCGGGTGATCGAGGAAGCCGGAATCACCCCGGTGACCTATCCGACGTTGAATCGCCGGCTTCCGGTCTTCGCTAAACCCAGTTTCCGGCAGGGAATTTCGACGGCGTGCGCCGCCCACGCGCAACTCGGCCCCACGAGTCTGGTCCTCTTCGACGTCTCGACCTTGTTCTTCGAGACTGACGCCGGCGACGGGTTCCGTGAGCCGGGCTTTTCCAAGGAGCGCCGCCTGGAGCCTCAAATCACTCTCGGGCTGCTCACTGATGCGTCCGGGATGCCGCTGATGGTGCAGGCCTTCGAGGGCAACAAGGCCGAGACCGCGACGATGCTGCCGGTCATCACCGCATTCAAGACCGCCCACCAGATCGCCGATGTCACCGTCGTCGCCGATGCCGGGATGATCTCCGAGGCGAACCAGATCGCGTTGCAGGCCGCCGGGCTGACCTATGTGCTCGGCTCCCGGATACCGCAGCTGCCGTATGTGGTGACCGAATGGCTAGAAACCCACCCCGGGCAGGAGATTCCCGATGGGCTGATCCTCACCCAGCCGTGGCCGTCGAGCACCTCGGAGAAAGCCCGCGGCATCCCGGATCGGATGATCCACTACCAATACCGCGCCGATCGGGCACGGCGCACGCTGCGCGGCATTGATGAGCAGGTCGCCAAAGCCCAGCGCGCCGTCGATGGGAAAGCCCCGGTCAAACGCAACCGCTACATCCAACTGACCGGCGCCACCAAATCGGTGAACCGCACGTTGGAGGCCAAGACCCGAGCGCTGGCCGGCTGGAAGGGCTACACCACCAACCTGACCAGCAAGCCCGCCACCTTCATCATCGAGGCCTACCACCGGCTGTGGCGCATCGAGAAGGCGTTTCGGATGTCCAAGCACGACCTGGCCGCCCGCCCGATCTACCACCGGACCCGTGAATCCATCGACGCGCACCTGACGATCGTGTTCGCCGCGATGGCTATCAGCCACTACATCGAGACCCACACCGGGTGGAGCATCAAGAAATTCGTGCGCACCGCACGCCGCTACCGCACCGTCACCATCGCCGTCG
>PPEA01000898.1 GCA_002967005.1 Mycobacterium talmoniae | reverse complement strand
GCTCGTCGCGGCCGCCGCGGCTGGTGCGGCTGACCCACCGCGGCGCCAAGCTGGCCAAGAACCCGGCCCAGGCCAAGAAGGTGGCGCTGGTCGGCAAGGGCGTCACCTTCGACACCGGCGGCATCTCGATCAAGCCGGCGGCCTCCATGCACCACATGACCTCCGATATGGGTGGGGCGGCCGCGGTGATCGCCACCGTGCTGCTGGCCGGGCGGCTGGGCCTGCCGATCGACGTCACCGCCACCGTGCCGATGGCCGAAAACATGCCGTCGGGCACCGCGCAGCGCCCCGGCGATGTGCTCACCCAGTACGGCGGCACCACCGTGGAGGTGCTCAACACCGACGCCGAGGGCCGGCTGATCCTGGCCGACGCGATCGTGCGGGCCTGCGAGGACCGGCCGGACTACCTGATCGAAACCTCGACGCTGACCGGGGCGCAGACCGTCGCGCTGGGTGCGCGCACCCCCGGGGTGATGGGCTCGGAGGAGTTCCGCGACCGGGTGGCGGCGATTTCGCAGGCGGTCGGCGAGAACGGCTGGCCGATGCCGCTGCCCGACGAGCTCAAGGACGACCTGAAGTCCACCGTCGCCGACCTGGCCAACGTCAGCGGTCAGCGGTTCGCCGGCATGCTGGTCGCCGGGGTGTATTTGCGCGAGTTCGTCGCCGACGGGGTGGCCTGGGCGCACATCGACGTGGCCGGCCCGGCCTACAACAGCTCCGCCCCGTGGGGCTACACCGGAAAGGGCGGTACCGGGGTGCCGACCCGCACCATGTTCGCGGTGCTGGAGGACATCGCCGCGCACGGTTAACTTTCGTCCGGCGAGTGTGGACTTCGGTCACGCCGCCGGCGAAATCGCGTGCCTCAAGTCCACACGCGGCGCGCCGCGGGCGCGCTAGAGCAGCCGGCGGCGCGCGGTGCTGGCGCAGCGCCTGCGGGCCAGCCGCGACGCCCCGTAGAGCAGGTAGGCCTCCCGGGTGACCGGCCGGATCGCCTTGTGCTTCTGGACCGCCGACACGATGGCCTGGGCGACCTTGTCCGGGCCGTAATGGCGCACCGCGAACATCTTCTCCAGCTGGGCGCGCCGGCCGGCCACCCGCTCGGCCATTCCGGGCGGCGCGTCGAAGCGGGTGGTGTGCACGATATTGGTGTCGATCACCCCGGGACAGATGGTCGTCACCCCGACGCCGGCCGAATCCAGTTCGGCGCGTAGGCAATCGGAGAACATGTAGACGGCGGCCTTGGCGGTGCAGTAGGCGTTCATCGACTGCGAGGGCGTGTAGGCGGCGGCCGACGCCACATTGACGATGTGCCCGCCGGTGCCCCGCTCGACCAGTCGCCGCGCGAACGCCCGGCAGCCGTTGACCACCCCGGCGAAGTTGACGTCGAGCACCCGGTCGAACTGTTCGGTGGGAGTGTCCAGGAACCGGCCGGCCTGCCCGATGCCGGCGTGTTGACCACGATGTCGGGCACCCCGTGCTCGGCGCCCACCTCGCGCGGCGAACGCCTCGACGCCTCGGCGTCGGCGACGTCGAGGGGTAG
>PPEA01000897.1 GCA_002967005.1 Mycobacterium talmoniae | reverse complement strand
CACGGATTCAGCCCGGATCGCGCGAATCTGCGTCTGCTGGCGGTCGAAAAGCTATCGGCGCCAGCCGAGCTGAAGCAGCAGCCAGGTCGTCGCGGACGGCGCGGTGCCGGGTGATCTGGCCGTCGGCAAGGGTAAAGATGTGCACCTGTTTGTGCTCGATCGGTTTGCCGGTGGGCGCGATGTTGTTGAACACCCCGGTGTGGTGGCCGGTCATGGTGGCGACGGCGATCACCGTGTCCGCTTCCGTGAGGGTTTCGTGCAACTCGAACCGCAAGTTGGAGAACGCCTCCCGCAACCAGCGGCTGGTGGCCAGAAATCCGGCCGGGCCGCGTTGTTGGCGGTCGACATCTTCGGGGTCGTCGTCGGCCTCGTGGTTGATGAAGTCGGGCGCGATGATCCGCTGGGCCAGGTCGGCGTCGCCGGTCTCGATGATCCGGAAGGCTGGCGGGCGATCGTCTTGGGGTCGGTCATGACCGAACGTTAGGCCGACGAGGCTTCGTCGGTATTGGAAGAAACGGACACGTCGCCGGCGGGCAGCGCCGTGGGGGCGGTCCCGGCCAACGCCTGGCACTCGTTGATCATGTGGGATTGGTCGGCGTATCCGGCGGCGACCGCCAGTTCCGCCCAGCCGGTCGCCGGGTCGGTCGCGTGAATCAGGTCCAGCAGCCGTTGAAAACGGAAGACCCGACCGAGCCGTTTGGGGCCGTAGCCGACCGCGGCGTCGAAACGGCGACGCAGCTGCCGTTCGCTCAGACCCACCTCGTCGGCCACGGCCGACACCGGCTGGTCGGGCCGCCGGCGCAGGACCTGCACCGCCCGCGCCACCGGCCGGTCGACCACCGGTTCGGCGTCGGCGAAATATGTGGCCAGCGCGCTCTGCAGCCGGGTCAGGCGCTGTTCGGGAGACGTTGTGTCGCACAGCGTCTCGGCTATTCTGCGCCCCGCGGGCCCGAGCGCTGACACGAGGGGGACGCGGTCATCCCGGAATTCGTCGGCGGGCCGCCCCAGCACCCCGGCGGCCGCGCCCGGCCGCAACCGCAGACCGGCCAGCGGGCCGCCGGGACCGGCCGGCAGCTGGTAGGAGGTGGTGGCGGGCCCGGCGATCAGGACCTCGCCGTCGCTGGTTACGAACAGGTCCATGCACCCGTCGGGCAGCACCCGGGTCGATGCGTGCGGCGACCCGGACCGCGCCCAACCGCATTCGATCAGCGCCAGCAGCCGTCGTTCGGGACGAAATTCCTGGTACATCGGCGTCACCAGGTATCACCGTAATCCCGTCGGCCCGGGTTTGTGGCGGGCGCAGCCGATGTCCGTGCTGGCGCGAGCGTGCGCAGATCCGGGAATTTTCTCGGCGTGTCGGCCGGGGACACGCACGCTCGCGTTAAGGGCGCTGGGAGGTGGCCCAGCTGCGCAGGGAGGCGAGCTGGATGGGATCCAGTGAGGGGCGCACGGATTCGCGGGCGGCGGCGATGTCGGCGGCGGTGACGTCGGCGGCGTCCAGTGAGCGCCGCATCGCGTCAGCGCCGCCTCCCGCAGCAGCGCCACACATACGG
>PPEA01000896.1 GCA_002967005.1 Mycobacterium talmoniae | reverse complement strand
CGACCGCGAACAGGGCGGGCAGCGCGGCGCCGGCCAGCAACCCGAAGATCAGGATCTTGGCCGTCGCGGCGTAGTTGAACCAGGTGCTCATGGCTGGCCGGCCTCCCGGGCGGCCACGGTGTCCAGCGGCGTGTTGGCCAGCAGCGACTCCACCGTGTCGGACTCGACGAGCCCGTCGGTCAGGTGGTCGCCCCATTCGGCGTTGACGTTGGTGTGGTCGACGGGCGCCTTGCGGGACCGCAGCCAGATCAGCAGCGACACCGCCGCCAGCACCGCGAAGCCCACCAGCGCGCCGGCGTAGCCGCCGATCGCGTGCACCAGTTTGTAGGTCAGCGCGCCGACCGCGCCCGCTGACGGCAGGGTGACCAGCCACGCGATCACCATCCGGCCGACCACACCCCAGCGCACCTGGCCGCCGGGTTTGCCGACCCCGGAGCCCAGCACCGAGCCGGTCACCACCTGGGTGGTGGACAGCGAGTAGCCGAAGTGGCTGGACAGCAGGATGATCGCCGCCGAGGACGATTCGGCGGCCATCCCCTGCGGGGATTCGATCTCCACCAGGCCCTTGCCCAGGGTGCGGATCACCCGCCACCCGCCGCAGTAGGTGCCGGCCGCCATCGCCACCGCGCAGCACACGATCACCCACAGCGGCGGCAGGATGTCGCTTTTTTTCGCGGCGCCGTAGGAGATCAGCGCCAGGAAGATCACGCCCATCGTTTTCTGGGCGTCGTTGGTGCCGTGCGCCAGCGAGATCAGCGCCGTCGAGCCGATCTGGCCGCGGCGGAATTCGCGGTGCAGCCGCCGCTCGGGGACCTGCCGGGTGAGCCGGTAGACCAGCCAGGTGGCGACGGTGCCGATGAGCATGGCGGCCGCCACCGCCACCACGGCCGGCACCATCACCTTGGACACCACCCCGCCCCACAGCACGCCGCGGGTGCCGACCGCGGCCAGCATCGCCCCGACGACACCGCCGATCAGCGCGTGCGAGGAGCTGGACGGAATGCCGAACAGCCAGGTCAGCAGGTTCCACACGATGCCGCCGACCAGGCCGGCGAACATGATCTCCAGGGTGACCAGGTGGGTGGCGACCAGATCCTTGGCGATCGTCGCGGCCACCTGGGTGGACAGGAACGCGCCGAGCAGGTTCAGCGCGGCGCAGAGCGTGACCGCGGTCTTGGGTTTGAGGGCCCCGCTGGTGATGGCGGTGGCGATGGCATTGCCCGTGTCATGGAAGCCATTGGTGAAGTCGAAGGCGAGGGCGGTGAAGACAACGATAATTAGCAGGAAGAACTCGACGGACACTGCGCTCATTGTGGTGGTTGCGCGGTCGCGTTGTCGAACCGGCCAGCTCACCGGGCGTGTTAGGGCTTGGCGCCGAGGATGTACCAGCCGGTGTGCTGCCCGATGAACTCGCGCGCGATGAACAGCACCCCGAGGAGCACGACGGTCAACACCACCGCGAAGATCAGCCAGCTCAGCGCCACCAGCACCGGCCGGCGCCCGGCGGTCGCGTCGGCGCCGCCGGCGGCGCCGACCCGCACCCCGACCGCCGAA
>PPEA01000895.1 GCA_002967005.1 Mycobacterium talmoniae | reverse complement strand
GCCTCATAGGCGCCGGCGGCGCCTTGGCCTGGACCGCCGTCTGCTCGGCCCGCGCGGCGGTGGCGCTCAGCCACGCCACGTAGGGCGCGGCCGCCGCGGTCATCGACATCGACGCCGGACCCGACCACTGCCCGGCGAGGTCGGAAATCAGCGCGCCGTAGGAGGCCGCCGTGCTGTACAGATCGGCGGCCAACCCGTCCCAAGCCACCGCGGCCGCCAGCATCGGGCCCGACCCCGGGCCCAGGTAGATGCGTCCAGAGTTGACTTCCGGCGGCAGCGCCCCGTAATCCACTAGTTGGTCCCCTCGCATGGTCGACGGCCTCGCTGTCCGGACCCACGCCGCCCGGCATCGCCGGCTGCGCAGTCGCGAACGCGACGCCTTCTGCGGTCGCCCCCGACTATTCACCAACGGTCGACATCAGTCCACTTAAGAAGACTTGAGTAGATTTTTTTACTCTGAAGTTCACTCATACGAACATTCAGAACTTCTAGGTGAACAATGGTCGCTGGAGATGCACTTCGGTCCGCGCAGCGCCTAACGTCACGGGCGAGCGGCTCGCGAGGGCCGCGACACCGGGACCATTGAGGAGAAGCCAACGTGTCGTTCGTGACTACCCAGCCCGAAGCGTTATCGGCCGCGGCCCGCAACTTGGCGGCCATCGGTACCGCGCTGGCCGCCCAAAACGCAGCCGGGGCGGCGCCCACGACGGGAGTGGTCCCCCCCGGCCGCCGATGAGGTCTCGGCGCTGATCGCGGCTCAGTTCGCTACCCACGCGCAGATGTATCAGGCGGTCACGGCCCAGGCCACCGCGATTCACGAGATGTTCGTCAACATGCTGGGCTTCGGCGCCGGCTCGTACGCGACCACCGAAGCCATCAACGCCGCGGCGTCCCGCTGAGGAGGGATGAAGTGCTGGATTTCGGTGCCTTACCCCCGGAGATCCATTCGTCGCGCATGTACGCCGGCACCGGGTCGCGTCGATGATGGCCGCGGCCTCGGTGTGGAATCTGCTGGCCGCCGAGTTGGATTCGGCCGCCACCGACTACGACACCGTCATCACGCAACTCACCAGCGAAGAGTGGCTGGGGCCCGCGTCCACGCAGATGGCCGAGGCCGCCCGACCCTATGTGGCCTGGATGCGCACCACCGCCGCGCAAGCCGAACAGGCCGCCACGCAGGCCCGTGCCGCGGCGGCCGCTTACGAGACGGCGTTCACCGCCACGGTGCCGCCCCAGTTGATTGGGGCCAACCGCGCCCAACTGGCCCAGGCGGTCGCGACCAACGTCCTCGGCCAAAACACGCCGGTGATCACCCAACTCGAGGCGCAATACGGCGAGATGTGGGCCCAAGACGCCAGTGCGATGTACGGCTATGCCGCCCAGACCGCCCCGGCCGCCCGAGTGACGCCGTTCACCGAGCCGGCGCAGACCACCAACCCCGCCGGCGGGGCGCTGCAGGCCGCGGCGGTCAGCAAGGCCGGGGGCACATCGGCCGGTACGGGCGCGGAGTCGGCCCAGTCGCGGCTGCTGTCGTCGGTGCCCGCGCGCTGCAGACCTCGC
>PPEA01000894.1 GCA_002967005.1 Mycobacterium talmoniae | reverse complement strand
CGACACCAACGTAACTGGTTTTAGTCAAGGGGTTGGGGGGCCTGCCCGTTCCTCGTCTCTACGTAGTCCGTCAAGCGGGGTCTGATTTTTCCCCGACAGCGTGCAATCGAGTTTGGTGAGGAAGGGGCGGGGCCTGCTCAGGGTGTCGGTCGAGGTGGTCCTCTACGCCGAGTGGAGCTTGGCCCCAACCTAGTGGGTTGGCTTGGGGATTGGTGTTGGGTTAGGCGGCGGTGGGGTGTTTGGCGGCGCTGGCTATGGCGGCGTTCCAGGGGGTGCGTTGGACGGTGATGACGTGGATCTGGCGTAGCAGCGCGGCGGCGATGGCGGCTCGGGCCTGTCCGGGGGTGAGTCGGTTGTGTTCTCGGGTTGTCAGGTGCTGGTAGCGGGCGGCCATGACCGGGTTGTGCGAGAGTGCGCCCCACACGGCGCGCCAGGCGGCCAGCCGGAGCCGGGGCCGGCCTCGTCTGGAGATTCGGGAGCGTCCGGTCATGGTGCCACTGGTGTCTTCTCGTGGGCATAATCCGGCGTGTTTGGCCAGTGCGCGAGGGTTGGTGAATCGGGTGGGGTCACCGGTTTCGGCCAAGATGCTGGCCACCCCCAGCACGCTGACGCCAGGAATGGTGCCGGCTATCTGGGTCAGTCCAAGTTCGTCGATGATGGCCAGCATGCGATCTTGCACTTGGGCCAACCGGGTCTTGGTGGCATGCCAGTCTGCCAGCACCCATCGGGCGCGTCGCAGTGCACCGCGGCGTTGCGCGATGACTCCGGCCGAGTCGGTCAGCGCGGCGTAGACGGCGTAGGCGATGCGCTGGCAGGGGCCCTGTTTTGCCCCCCAGCGGGGCAGTTCGCGGCGTATCGCGGCCTCAAACCGCTTATAGCTGCGGTGGGCCGGCCGCTCGAGATGGCCGTCATAGCAGTCGAGCACTGCGGCCAGGGTCGCGCACCACGTGATCGAGTCGAACGGCTCGGCTGCTGCGGTCAGTACGGCCGGCCAAGCGCATTCGAGTAAGTCGCGCAGCTGCTGGCGACACGTGGTGGCGGTGGTGATCAACTGATCGCGGTAGGCACCCAGGTGGCGCAACTCCGCCCAAGCTTCATCGGGACGCTCAGGCACATAGCAGTGCAGCTCGGTGACCAGTCGCGCGATCAGTACCGCGTCCTTGTCGTCGGTCTTATCCCGGGTGTAATCCTCTGTTTGTCGTGCCTGCCCTACCAGCAGCGGCTGCACACACACCAGCGTCATATCCCGTTCGGCGGCAAGTTGGTCGAGCACCCGCCAGCGGTGCCCGGTGGGCTCACAGGCGATCGTCGCATCAGCGAAGCCCCGTTTGCGGGCCTGCTCGCGAGCCCAGTCCAGCACCGGGCCCAGCTGCCAGGCCCTGGCTTTGACCCGCTGACGCTTCAGTACCCGGGAATCGTGATCAACCAGCACCGCGACCTGCTTGTGATCGGCCAAATCGATGGCAAAGACCGCGTTATCGACCGGGACCAGCTCACGCAATGCCGCCAACTTGGCATTGCGACGTTTGTCACCACGCGACAGACCACTATCCTCAACCATGAC
>PPEA01000893.1 GCA_002967005.1 Mycobacterium talmoniae | reverse complement strand
CGGCGAGTTTTACGGGCCCGGCGGCACCCAGCACGTGCGGGTGGCGCTGACCGCCACCGACGAGCGGATCGCCGCCGCGGCGCACCGGCTGGGGTAACCCGGCGCCGAGTGGGAACTTATTGCCCGCAGAATCGCGAAAAGCGTGCGTCGACTGCCCACTCGGCGGTGTGGGCTAGGCTGAAACCCGGTGGTCGTTGAGGTGAGTTGCAAAGCGTGAATCCGTCCCCGCACGTCATTCCGCTGTCCGCCTCCTTACGGCGCCGCATCGAGATTTCCAAACGGTTCCACGGCGAAACCCTGCCGGCCGTCGCGTTGCTGATCGCCACCGTCGCCGCGGTGGTGTGGGCCAACCTCAGCGCCAGCTACGACGGGCTCTGGCACACCGAGCTGGGCATCCTCGCCGGCCCGCTGCACCTGGCGTTACCGCTGGTCGAATGGGTCAACGAAGGCCTGATGGCGGTGTTCTTCTTCGCCATCGGGTTGGAGGTCCGCCGCGAGTTCGCCGTCGGCGAGCTGCGGGACCGGGAACAGGCCATGCTGCCGGTGGTGGCGGCGGTGGGCGGCCTGGTGCTGCCGGCGCTGCTTTACATGCTGGTCAACTGGGGAACCGGCGCGGTAACCGGTTGGGGGGTGGTGATTTCCACCGACACCGCGTTCGCGCTCGGGGTGCTGGCGCTGGTCGGGCCGAAGAACGCGCCGCGGCTGCGGATCTTCATCCTGACCTTGGCCGTGGTCGACGACATCGCCGCGCTGCTGGTGATCGCCGGGGTCTACACCAACCGGCTGGATCTGCTGGCCCTGGCGGTGGCCGCCGTCGCGCTGGCCGGCATCTGGCTGTTGCGGCACTACCGGGTGTGGCGGGTGACGCCGTATCTGGTCGTCGGCGTCGTCGCCTGGGTCGCGGTGCTGGAATCCGGGATCCACGCCACCCTGGCCGGGGTCCTCGTCGCGCTGCTGATCCCGGTCTATCCGCCCCGCGACCGGGACGTGGCCGGTGCCACCGCGTTCGCGCACCTCTATCAGCAGGCGCCGGAGGCCCGCAGCGCCCGGTACGCGCGGATGAGCCTGGCCCACGCCGTGCCGTTGAATCAGCGGCTGTCGGACCTGCTGGCGCCGTACGTGAACTACGTCGTGGTGCCGGTCTTCGCGTTGGCGAACGCCGGCGTATCGCTGTCCGGTGCGGGGATTCGCGGGTCGGTCACCTCCACCATCACCTGGGGCGTCGTGCTGGGCCTGGTGGTCGGCAAACTGATCGGCATCGCCGGGGCCGCGCAGCTGGTCATGTACTTCGTCCCGGCGGCGCGGGCGCCGGGGCTGGACTTCCCGCGCATCGCCGGGGTCGGCGCCGTCTCGGGGATTGGCTTCACCATCTCGCTGCTGGTCGCCGATCTCGCGTTCGCCGACCGGGTGGCCAAAGACGACGCCCGCACCGGTGTGCTGTTGGCCTCGCTGCTGGCGTTTAGCTTGGCGTGGCTGGTGTTTCGGCTCGGTGAACGCCTCAAGCCGCTGCCCACCCCGGCCGGCGTCACCCTGCAACGCCCCATCCAGCGCGGCCGGGACCACATCCGCGGGCA
>PPEA01000892.1 GCA_002967005.1 Mycobacterium talmoniae | reverse complement strand
CGGGCCAGCCGGCGCACGTCGAGCGCGTCGAGGCGCGCGCCGAGCAGCACGATCAGCGCCGGGGTGACCACAATGGCGGCGACCGCGACGAACACCACGGTCGCCACCCCGGCGTAGGCGAACGATTTCAGGAAATACATCGGGAACAACACCATGACCGCCATCGACAGCGCGACGGTGGTCGCCGAGAACAGCACGGTGCGCCCGGCGGTGACCATGGTGCGCACCAGCGCCCGATCGGGTGCGGCCCCGTCGGCGAGTTCGTCGCGGTAGCGGCTGATGATCAGCAGGGTGTAGTCGATGGCCAGCGCCAACCCCATCGCGGTGGTCAGGTTCAGCGCGAAGATCGACACGTCGGCCCAGGACGTGATCAGCCGCAGCAGCGCCGTCGACCCGACGATCGCCAACGCCCCCACCGCCAGCGGCAGCGCGGCCGCCAGCAGGCCGCCGAACACCCAGACCAGCACCACAAAACTCAACGGCACCGCGATCGACTCCATCACCAGCAGGTCGCGTTGGTTCTGCCGGTTGATCTGGGCGTAGACCACCGCGTCGCCGCCGGCGCGGACGGTGACCCCGGCGCGGTCGTGCACCACCGCATCGGCCAGCGCCTGCGCGTAATGCTGGGCGTCGTTCTCGCCGCCGCGCAGCTGGCGCGACCACCAGGCCGGTTTGCCGTCGTGCTCACCAGCCCCGGCGCCCCGGTCCACGCCGAGGACACCCCGTACACCCCACGGCGAGGACCGCAGCCCCGCGACGATGTCGGTGCCGGCCGCGCGCGCCGTCTGGCTGCGGGCGCCGTCGTCGGCGGTCACGGGTGATCAGCATCTGCTGATCGCTCTGACCGAACTTGTCCGCCAAAACCGCCGCGGCACGGGCGGATTCGGATTCCGGGTCCTGAAAGCCGCCCGCCGACAGCCGTCCGGCCACCGGCGCGCCGAGCAGCGCCGAGGCGATCCAGGACCAGAACGGCGGCAGCGGTCACCCGCCGCGGTGCGCTCAGCGCCAGGCGAGCGATCCGCGGCAACATACGGGTCCTTCCGGTGATCGGCGGCAGTGCAATCACGCCCTTTTTGGTAGTTACGAAGTCGGCGGCCGCATCGTTCAGTCGGTGTCCGGTCACGGCGAATCCGGCCCGAAAGGTGAACTGGTGGACCGGTGATGCCGTACCCCCCAATGTGACTACCTCGCCTGCCATCGCCGCCGCAGCCGTCGCGCTGCCGCGGCACCGATACAGCCAAGACGAAACGGCGGCGGCGCTGGCCGGCTTCGCCGGGCCGGAGTTTCGGCGCTTCGCCGCCACCAGCGGCGTGGCGTCGCGCCAACTGGCGCTGCCACTTTGGCGCTACCCCAAGTTGCGCGGCTTCACCGAAGCCAACGACGCCTATCTGGACGTGGCGCTCGAACTCGGTGAGCGGGCGCTGACCTCGGCGCTCGACGACGCCGGGATCACGCCCGCCGAGGTCGACATCGTGTTCTCCACCACGGTGACCGGGCTGGCGGTGCCCACCCTGGAGGCGCGGCTGGCGACCCGGATCGGGTTGCGCCCCGACGTCAAACGGGTGCCGCTGTTCG
>PPEA01000891.1 GCA_002967005.1 Mycobacterium talmoniae | reverse complement strand
AGCCCGATCGGCGCCCCGGCCAGCGGTGGCCGGCGCCGCAGCGTCGACTCGATCCGGCGTGCCACCACGCTGGGCGGCAGCACACCGAGCCGGATGGCGCCCAACGGGATTCCGTCCACCAGCTCGGTGTTGATCGCCGACGGCAGCACCGCGGTCACCGACACCCCGTGGCAGCGCAGTTCCTCGCGTAGGCTGCGGCTGAACGCGGTGGCGGCGTGTTTGGACGCCGTGTAGCCGGCCAGCCCGGCCGAATGGATCTTGCCGGCCGCGGAGGTGACGTTGACGATGTGCCCGCGGCCGCGGGCGATCATCCGCGGGGCGAGGATCCGTGCGGCGGTCAGGTGGGCGAAGACGTTGACCTCGAAGCACGCCCGGGTCACCGCGTCGGGTTCGTCCAGGAATGCGCCGATCGGCATGATGCCGGCGTTGTTGACCAGGATGTCGATCGGGCCGCAATCGTTCTCCACCGCGTCGAGAAACGTCGCGAAGCTGTCCGGTCGGGTCACGTCGACCCGGTAGCCGCGGGCGCGGTGACCGACGGCCTCGGCGGCCGCCCGCGCGGCGTCGCCGTCGAGGTCGCCGAGCGCGACGGTGGCCCCGCGGCGCGCGAACCGGGTCGCGGTGGCCAGCCCGATGCCCCGGGCCGCACCGGTGACCGCGACGACCGCCCCGGCGACCGGGATCTTGGGGTACGCCCCGCTCATCCGACCTCTCCCATCTGGGTGACCAGGGTCGACTCGGTGTCCGCCGCCCGCGCCGGCCGCCAGGTGTAGTCCGCAAACGGGTAGCTGGTCGCGGCCCGGCGGGATTGCAGCGCGGTGGTGGGCCGGATGTAGGGCATATCGCCCTGGGAGTTCACGTAGTAGGTGCGCAGCCCCTTGTTGCGGACCCCGAAGTAGTGCTGGATGTTGCGGCCCTGGCGGGTGATCTTCGCGTGGTAGCGCCGCTGCGCCTCGGCGGTGACTTCCACCACCTGCGCGCCACGACGGCGCGCCTCGCCGATGGCGCGAACCGCGTGTGCCGCCGAGGATTCCACCATGAAATGCCAGCCGGTGCCGGTCCAGGAGTACGGGCCGACCAGCACCCAGCGGTTCGGCAGGCCATGCACGGCGACGCTTTCGTAGGCCTGCAGTCTGTGGGTGGCGTAGAACGCGCCGAGGTCGAAGCCGTCCACGCCGACGACCATGCCCGTCTTGTACGTTTCCGGGTCGGAGAACAGCTCGTAGCCCACCGCGACCACCAACGCGTCCAGTTCGTGCTCCCGCCCGTCGGCGGTCCGCACCCCGCGGGCGGTGATCTCGGTGATCGCGGCGTCGACGAGGTCGACGTTGTCGCGGTTGAACGCCTGCAGGAAGCTGTTGGATAGCGTGGGCCGCTTGGCCAGCAAGCCGTACCGCGGTGTCAGGGCCCGCCGGGTGCGCCGGTCGCGCACGGCGGCCCGCAGATACCCGCGGTACACGGCGCGCGCCCGGAATCCATCAGCGCCGCCGCCGGTTTCGCGATCGGCGGCGGCGTGTACACCAGCAGCCGGGTGGCGGTCTCCACCAGCAGCAGCGCCGCCGCTAACAGCGTGACCGCGGC
>PPEA01000890.1 GCA_002967005.1 Mycobacterium talmoniae | reverse complement strand
GCTGCCGGTGAACAGCGAGTCGTCGCCGTCGAGCAGATGTTTGGTCAGCGCCGCCCGCGGGGTCATCCCGCGCAGTTTCTGCAGCTCGCTGAGCGGCCCGCGCAGGTCGTCGAACTCCGGGCCGATCTCCTCGCGCAGCTGACTGGTCGCGCTGGACAGGTAGTCGCGGGCCTGCCGCAGCGCGTTGGCGCTCCACCGGATCGCGCCGGGCAGCCGCTCGGGGCCCAGGATCACCAGCCCGACCACCACCAACACCAGCATTTCGCCCCAGCCGACGTTGGCGAACACTTAGCCCTCCGGGCCCGCCGCGGGGGTCACCGTCAGCGTGACGTGCCGGCCCTCGCGGACCACCTCGATCGGGGCGTCCTGCCCGATGGCCAGCTGCCGCACCGCGACCACGAACTCGTCGGCGTCGGCGACGTTGCGGTCCCCCACCTTGACGATCACGTCGTTTTCCAGGATGCCGCCCTTCTCCGCCGGGCTGCCCTGTTTGACGTTGGCGACCTGCGCGCCGGAGGCCACCGCGTTGCTCACCGACCGCACGTTGACGCCCAGCGTCGGGTGCACGATCTTGCCGTCGCGGATCAGGGTTTCGGCCACCGTCTTCATCTCTTTGACCGGGATCGCGAACCCCAGCCCGCTGGCGCTGTCCGACAGCGACTTACCGGCGGTGTTGATCCCGATCACGTTGGAGTCCATGTCGATCAACGGGCCACCGGAGTTGCCGTGGTTGATCGAGGCGTCGGTCTGCACCGCGTCGATCACGGTGTCGGTGTCGGAGTCCTCCCCGGACAGCGGCACCGGGCGGTGCAGCGCGCTGACGATGCCGTGGGTGACGGTGCTGCGCAGCCCCAGCGGCGCCCCCGCGGCCAGCACCTCGTCCCCGACGCGCAGCTTGTCGGAGTCGCCGAGCCGGGCCACCGTCAGGTTGTTGACGTTGTCGACCTTGAGCACCGCCAGGTCGGTTTTGGGGTCGCGACCGACCAGGTTGGCCAGCACCTCTTTGCCGTCGTTGAATACCACGGTCATCTTGAACTTGCCCGGGTTCAGCGCCGCCTCGGAGATGACGTGATTGTTGGTGACGATGTAGCCCTTGCCGTCGATCACCACCCCGGAACCCTGCATGCCCTCTTCGTCGCTGACCACCTCGATGGTGACCACCGAATTGGCCACCGCGTCGGCGACCTTGGCGAACCGGCCGGCGGGCTCTTCGGCGTTGCCGGCGGTGGACAACGTCACCTTGGATTTGGTCAGCGCCTCCACGTACTCGGCCGATTTGCTGCCGAAGCAGCCACCGACGAACCCGATCAGCAGGGCCAGAACGCCCAGCACCGCCAGCGCCCAATAGGACACCCGCCCGCCGAACAACACGTCGCGGACCCCCGAGCTTGTCGAGGGTGCCGCTGACCCGGGCCGGCGGCGGTGCCAGCGCCGGGGGTGCCTAACGCGGCTCCGGCGCCCGGATCGCGCCACGGGTCGTCGGGCTCCTCCAGCAGGTCGCGGTCCTTGTCGCCGTCCAGCGCGCCGGCGTCGGCCGGGTGGCGCTGCAGCGACCCCGTCGTCGCCGCGGGGGCGACCGAACGCTTCG
>PPEA01000089.1 GCA_002967005.1 Mycobacterium talmoniae | reverse complement strand
GGTCCAGCATGGCCACCCGGGCGGCCACCGACGAGGCCGTTCGCGCTGTGGTGCAACCGCTCTGCGGGGCGCTGACCCGCTACGGCGGCTACGGCGCCGCCGCCCGCGATGCGCTGGTCGCGGTGTCGGCCGGCAGCATCAACGCCACCCCGCTGCCGACCAAGGTGGGGTTCCTACGCGGGCTCAAAGACCACGATCAGTACCGGGTGCTGGGCACCATCACCGCCCAAACGACCGTCATCAGCGGCGGCGCCGACAAGCTCATTCCGCCCGCGCACGCCCACGAGTTGGTCGCCGCCATTCCGGGCGCGCGGCATCTGCACCACCCCCCGTGCCGGGCACATGCTGCTGCACGAGGTCCCGGGCGTGGTGAGCGAGGCCCTCGGCGGCGATATCGCTGCGTTGGTGACGGCGAGCTAGGTCCGGGGCCCCTGCGAGCGGCGGTGTGGCGACTCCGGTCGGGCGCGTCGACAGAGTCGAGCACATGCCGCCGATGACGGTGCTGCCAGACCAGATAGCCGATTCCGTGCGTGAGGCGTGGGGTATCGACACCGGGCCGGTGTCGCGGCTGTCGGGCGGGCAAGAGGTGGATACGCGGTGCGTTCATTTAATCATAATGTTCAGTAAGACTGAACGCGGAGCTACACTGAACGCATGGACCGAATCGGTGCTGAGCTAGCCGAGGCCATCGAGCGTCACCTCGCCGAATACGGCGTGCGGGTGCTCGGTGGCCTATCGGCATTGAATTCCACGTTTCCCGAACAGCTGGACCTCGAGATTGACGGCCAACCCGTCACGACCACCGCCCTGTACCTTCCTCACCTGTCGGCAACGGCAGCACTGCAGGCCTGGGCTATGACTGACACCGACTCACCGCTGCTCGTGGTGGGCCCGCGGCTACATCCATCGAGTGCGGAAACACTGCGGGCCCGCGGACTCTGGTACATCGACGGCGCTGGCAATGCTTATTTGCGCCACCAGGGTGGGCTGCTCATCGATGTGCGCGGCCGGCGGCCAGCCGTATCGGTGCAACACGACACCCTCAACGAGGGGTTACACGGAGATGGACCGCGTAATCCCTTCACACCCAAACGCGCGCAGGTGGTCTGCGTCCTGTTGGCGGCACCCGAACTCGTCGAGGCTCCGCTGCGTGACATCGCCCAGTCCGCCGGCGTATCGGTCGGCATGGCCAAGGAGACAATGGATACGTTGCGCATTACCGGCTTCCTGGAACACCTCGGCTCTCGGCGCCGGCTGGTGCGCGCCGGCGAGCTGCTGGACCTGTGGGCGGCCGCCTATCCGGGGGGCCTGGGCCGGGCCAACAGAATCTTCGTCGCCAGCGGTGACATCCATGCCTGGTCGGCGCCCGAAGGCCTGCAGGTGGCTGTCAGCGGAGAGCAGGCCGTGCCCGGTGACATCCGCAATCCAGAATCCCTGGTGCTCTATGTCCACACCGCGGACAACGGGCTACCCACCGACCTGCTTATTCACAACCGCTGGCACCGCGATCCCCACGGCAGCATCGTGATCCGGAACCTGTTCTGGCGCCACCTACCCGACCAGCAATCCGGGTTGGCTCCCGCCGCCCTGATTTATGCCGATCTCCTTGCCTCGCGCGAGCCGCGCCAGCTCGAAGTCGGCCACCATATGAGAAGGCAGGATGACCGACTCGCCCGACTATGACCCGGCTCTGCTGGCGTGGGTGACACCGGTCGTCGCGGCACTTTCGGCCGTCGTGCCGGCTGAACAGCTGATGCTCGTCGGCGCATTGTGCCGCGATCTATTGCACTGGCGCTATTGCCGCGGCGTGCCGCCGCGGGCCACCAATGACACCGATATAGCAGTGGCCCTGAATAATTGGGACCACTTCGAGGCAATTCGCGCCAGCTTCCCCTCCGTGGGCAGCACCGGGCACCGATTCCTGATCGCCGACCGCGCCGTAGACGTCATCCCGTTCGGCGAGGTGGAATCGCCCACAGGAACCACCCGCCATCCCCCCGGCAACGACCTCATGAATGTCCATGGATTCACCGACGCTACCTGCGCGCCGACGTTCTCCCCCTCCCCGGCGGCTTGACGGTCCGCATCCCCCAGGCGCCGAACTATGCGGTCCTCAAACTCCACGCATGGCTCGATCGGTCCGCGAACCACGATTACAAAGACGGCCCGGATCTGGCCTTGGCGGTGCACTGGTACGCGGGCGACATCGACAGGCTTTATGCCGAACCACACCAGTGGGCCCTGCGTCTCCACGACTTCGACCTACGCAACGCCGGCGCCGCACTGCTCGGCCACGACATGCGCACCAGCCTCGGCTCGCCGGAAGCCGCCGTGCTGACAACACGCGTCACCGAGGCCGATCGCGACCTGTTGGCCGAGCACTTCGGAGCCGGCCAACCGGGCTGGCCAGCCACCGCAACAGCGCGGCGTCCGCTGGTCGATGCGCTACTGGGCCAGCTCACGCTGGACTTGTAGACGTCGCCTTCGGCAACCCGTATCACCCGGACACGCTCTACAAGAGTATTGGTCGCGCACTCCGAAGGCAGCAGGTCTGCCACACGTCCGGCTGGGACACGCCGATGCCAGCTTCACGCTTCGCACCTACGCCCACTCCTCCCTGCGATGCTGGCGGAGGCGGCGGTGACGCTCGGCGCCTTGTGACATCTCGTGACACATCGAGTGACAAGAAGCCCGATAACCCTACGGGCAATAACTCGAAAGCCCTATTGGAACAGGGTCTCCCCGGTGGCCAGGGCCGGGATCGAACCGGCGACCTTCCGCTTTTCAGGCGGACGCTCGTACCGACTGAGCTACCTGGCCGGAAGGCACCGTGTGCCTCGCCGTATCTGCGACCCTGACGGGACTCGAACCCGCGACCTCCGCCGTGACAGGGCGGCGCGCTAACCAACTGCGCCACAGGGCCTTGCTGTACTGCTTGCTCCGCGTTGCCGCGTCGCCGTACCCCCTACGGGATTCGAACCCGCGCTACCGCCTTGAAAGGGCGGCGTCCTAGGCCGCTAGACGAAGGGGGCCAGAACCGAATCTCTCCGGGGTACTCGCAACGCGATCACGTTGGGAGCCACGCTAGCTTAGGTTACCGCGTGCCCAATCCTCAAATGCGCCCCCGGTTCGGCAGCCGATGTCACCCAGTATTCTGTGCTTCACGCCCCTATAGCTCAGTTGGTAGAGCTACGGACTTTTAATCCGCAGGTCCTAGGTTCGAGTCCTAGTGGGGGCACACAGTCCCGGGTCAGCCGGCCCGCACCGCGTTGAGGTAGGTCACGTCGGCGAACGCGGCCGCCAGATCATCGTCGGGATAGACGAAGCCGTTCTCGGCGTGCAGCTGCGCGACGCTCCGGCTGCCGACATCCCAGCCGGCCCTGGTCAGGTAGTCGATGATGTGGCTGCGGTCGCGTGGTAGACGAGGTCGTTGAAGTCGACTTCGAAGCCGATCTCGGCCATCTTGTCGTGATGGGCCCGCCACCGCGGGTCGGCGAAGATGCCGGTGTCGGGCACGAACTCCGAGGCCAGCCGGCTGCCGGCGGCGCTGAGCGCGCTGATGCGGTCGAACAACGCGTCCTGGGCGTCGGCCGGCAGGTAGACCACCAATCCCTCGGCGCTCCACGCGGCGGGCGCCTGCGGGTCGAATCCGGCCTGCCGCAGCGCGGCCGGCCAATCGTCGCGCAGGTCCACGGCGACGGTGCGCCGCTCGGCGGTGGGCTCGGCGCCCAACTCCCGCAGCGTGGTGGTCTTGAACTCGATGACCTCGGGCATGTCGACCTCGTAGACCACGGTGCCCGCCGGCCACGGCAGCCGATACGCCCGGGCGTCCAGGCCGGCCGCCAAGATCACCGCCTGCCGGATGCCGCCGCGGGTGGCGTCTAGGAAGTACTGGTCGTAGAACCGGGTCCGGACCGCCATCCCCCGCGCCATCCGGTCCGGGTCGAATTCGGAGTTGTCCTCGACCGGGATCTGCCCGTCGACCAGCCGGGTGTAGATATCCAGGCCCACCGCACGCACCAGCGGCGCGGCGAACGGATCATCGATCAACGGCTCCGGTCCGCTGGCCGCCAGCGCCCGTTGGGCGGCCACCATCGTCGCGGTGGCGCCCACGCTCGTCGCCAAATCCCAGCTATCGCTCTCGGTACGCATCACGGGCTCCTATCTCGGCACTTGTCGACAATATAGATCAGCTAAGAGTTGGCCCCGTCGATCGGGGACGCCCGACACCATTGACACCGCCGCCCTATCCACTACTATTTGCGTATGCATGCAGGTACATCAGAAGACGACCGGTTGCCCGGTGATCAGGTCGCCCTGGTGGTTGAGGTGTTCCGGATGCTGGCCGACGCCACCCGGGTGCAGGTGCTGTGGGCGCTGACCGATCGCGAACTGTCGGTTAACGAGCTCGCCGAGCACGTCGGCAAACCGGCGCCGTCGGTCTCCCAGCACCTGGCCAAGCTGCGGATGGCGCGCCTGGTGCGCACCCGCCGCGAGGGCACCACGATCTTCTACAGCCTGGAGAACGAGCACGTGCGCCAACTGGTCACCGACGCCGTCTTCACGCCGAGCATGCCGGCCCGGGGGTACCGCGGCATCACCGTGCCGAGGCCGGGCTGCAGATGGTGAGCGAACAACAAAGGAGATGAGAACCATGTCGCACCACGACCACAGCCACGACGCGCCGCACGCGCATGAACACCAGCACGGCGACGTGACCCACACGCACGTCCACACCAGCCACGACCATGAGCACGTCGAGCACGAGCACGTGCACACCCACGACGACGGGACGCAGCACTCCCACCGGCATGTGCACCAGGTCGGCCTGGAGGAGGCACACGCCCACGCCCACGCGTGAAGCTCGCCGAATGTGGGGTTAGGACACGCAATCCGGCCCCGGGGCGTGCCTCAACCCCACACTCGGCGGATCAGGCTAGCCCTCACACCTGGGGGCAGTAGTGCATGGGGTTGTCCCGCTCGTCCAGCGGCGGCAGGTTGCGCGCCGGGGTGTGCACCAGCGGGGTGTCGGCGGGGATGCGGCCGGTGGCGCGATCCCATCCGGCGCGGGCCCGCGGATGCTTGCGATACCGCCACGGCACCACGGTGAAGACCAGCCGGACCAGGTCGCCGAACCGGCGATGCAGCCATTCGTCGCGGCGTGACCAGCGATACCCCAACAGATCCCGCACCGGCTGGTCGTAGAGCCCCACGGTGAACCACACGAAGAACGGCGCCACCAGCTTGCGCTGCGCGGCCCACAGCCAGTCCGGCATCCATTGCGCGAACGGCGGTTTCGGCAAGGTGGACAGATCCAACACGTCCCGGGTGGCCTTGTTGTCCTCCAGCACCTCCCGGCACATGTGGTCCCAGTAGACCTGGAAGTCCTCCCAGCTCTTGGGCACCGGGCGCATGCTCATGCCGTACATCGCATACCAGGTGATGTGTTCGTCGAACAGCTGACGCTTCTGCGCCTCGGTGATCCCACCGCAGAACCGCTCGGCCACGATCAGCGTGCCGACGAAAAACGTTGCGTGCGCCCAGTAGAAGACGTCGGGGTTCAGCGCGTGGTAGCGACGGCCCTGGGCGTCGACGCCCTTGATGTCGATGTGGTAGTCGCGCACCTCGGCGCCGGTGGTCGGGGCGCGATCGCCGTCGAAGACCACGCCGCCGATCGGGTACAGCGACCGCATCAGCCGCGGCCAGCGCTCCCGGAAGAACGTCGAATGCTCCTCGACCGCCGCCCCCAGCTGCGGGTGCATGTTCTGCATCGATCCCGCCCACGGGCCCTGCAGCATGCCGCGCCAGTCCCCGAAGTACTGCCAGGTCAGCGAATCGGGGCCGAGCGGGGTCGGCGGCGCGTCGTAGCCGAGCGGCGATACCGGGCAGCTCGCCGTGGCCGTCGCGGCACCCGGGCGGTCGGCGACGGCGTCGCGGCTGGTCACCGGGCACGCCTCAGACGTATCTTGAGTCACTGGTGAGGTTTCCTGTCAGTCTCAGATAACTTTGACTACATGCGTTGTCATCACGAAGCCTAGGAGGGATGTGCCGTCCGGTCAACGACGGGGCCGCTGGGCCGGTGTCCCGCTGGAGGATCGTCAGGCCCTACGTCGTGACGAATTGATCGACGCCGGCGTGCGGCTGCTCGGCGACGAGCACGGACCGGCCCTGACCGTGCGGGCGGTCTGCCGCCAGGCCGGGCTCACCGAGCGCTACTTCTACGAAAGCTTCACCGACCGCGACGAGTTCGTCCGCGCCGTCTACGACGACGTCTGCGCCCGCGCGATGGCCACGCTGCTGTCGGCGAGCACGCCGCGCGACGCCGTCGAACAATTCGTGGCGCTGATGGTCGACGACCCGGTGCGCGGCCGGGTGCTGCTGCTGGCGCCGGAGGTGGAGCCGGTGCTGACCCGCTCCGGCGCCGAATGGATGCCGAACTTCATCGAGCTGCTGCAGCGCAAGCTGACCCGCATCGGGGACCCAGTGCTGCAAGCCATGGTCGCCACCAGCTTGATCGGCGGGCTGACCGCGCTGTTCACCGCCTATCTCAACGGGCGGCTAGCGGCCACCCGCGCGCAGTTCATCGACTACTGCGTCGACATGCTGTTGAGCCGCGTCACAACTTACTAACGGGCCGCGCCAGCGGCGGGCGATAAACTTGATGCTACTGACGTACACAGATATATTGCGTGCAACCGACGGATACAGATAACTGGGAGGGGCCATGTCGGAGAAACTGTCCGACCTGCAGCTGCTGCACGAGCTTGAACCGGTCGTCGAGAAGGGCCTGAACCGCCATTTCTCCGTCTGCAAGGACTGGAACCCGCACGACTACATCCCGTGGTCGGACGGTAAGAACTACTACGCGCTGGGCGGGCAGGACTGGGATCCCGAACAGTCCAAGCTGTCCGAGGTCGCCCAGATCGCGATGCTGCAGAACCTGCTGACCGAGGACAACCTGCCGTCGTATCACCGCGAGATCGCGATGAACTTCCACATGGACGGGCCGTGGGGCACCTGGGTCAACCGCTGGACCGCCGAGGAGAACCGGCACGGCATCGCGCTGCGCGACTACCTGGTCGTCACCCGCGCCATCGACCCGGTGGAGTTGGAGACGCTGCGGTTGGAAACGGTCAACCGCGGCTTCAGCCCGGGCCAGAACCACCAGGTCAAGGACGAGCTGTTCGCCGAAAGCCTGTTTGACTCGGTGATCTACGTGACCTTCCAGGAGTTGGCCACCCGGATCTCGCACCGCAACACCGGCAAGGCCTGCGACGAGACCGTCGCCGACAAGCTGCTGGCCCGGGTCTCCGCGGACGAGAACCTGCACATGATCTTCTACCGCGACATCAGCGAAGCCGGGTTTGAGATCGCGCCCAACCAGGCGATGAACTCGCTGCACCGGGTGCTGCGCAACTTCCAGATGCCCGGTTTCGTGGTGCCCGAGTTCCGGCGCAAGGCGGTGACCATCGCCGTCGGCGGCGTCTACGACCCCCGCATCCACCTCGACGACGTGGTGATGCCGGTGCTGAAGAAGTGGCGCATCTTCGACCGCGACGACTTCACCGGCGAGGCCGCCCGGCAGCGCGACGACCTGGCCCTGCTGGTGGAGGAACTCGAGGAGGCCTGCGACAAGTTCGCGGTGTCCAAGCAGCGCTACCTGCAGCGCGAGGCCCGCAAGGCCGAGAAGCTGGCCGCCCGCAACAAGAAGGTGCTGGCGTCATCGGCGTCCTGATTGACCGCCAGCCAGCGTTACGGATCGGCCCCATCCCGCTCGCCAGCCCGGTCGTGCTGGCCCCGATGGCGGGGGTGACCAACGTCGCATTCCGCACGCTGTGCCGCGAGCTGGAACAGGCCCGGGCCGGGACGGTCAGCGGGCTGTACGTCTGCGAGATGGTCACCGCCCGCGCGCTGGTGGAGCGGCATCCGGTCACACTTCATATGACGACGTTCGCGCCCGAGGAGTCGCCGCGCTCGCTGCAGCTGTACACCGTGGACCCGGACACCACCTACGCCGCCGCGAAGATGATCGCCGACGAGGACCTGGCCGACCACATCGACATGAACTTCGGCTGCCCGGTGCCCAAGGTGACCCGGCGCGGCGGCGGGGCGGCGCTGCCCTACAAGCGGCGGCTGTTCGGCCAGATCGTGGCGGCCGCGGCGCGCGCCACCGAGGGCACCGGCGATCCCGGTGACGGTCAAGTTCCGGGTCGCATCGACGAC
>PPEA01000889.1 GCA_002967005.1 Mycobacterium talmoniae | reverse complement strand
CCACGCTGGGGGGCGATCACCGCCCGCGCGCGAACCAGTCGCCGGTCAGCGCCGCCAGCGGCGGCAACCGCAGCCGGGCGGTGGCGTCACCGACCGCGCGCAGCACCTCGCCGGCTTCGCCTAGGGCGCCGAGCCGCTCGATTCGCACCGTCCTAGCTTGCTGTGTCCGGCGAGCAGACGCAAAAGACCCCTTCTTCGCGCTGAAGTAGGGGCCTTTGCTGGGGGCACCACCCGCACGGGGGACCGCTCGCGGGAGGCTCAGGCGCGGCTGATCTCGCGGGTGGCGGCCAGCGCGGCCAGCTTGTCCGGGTTGCGCATGGCGTAAAAGTTGGTGATCAGCCCGTCGACGATCTCCACGGTGAACACCCCCTCCAGCTTCTCGGCGCGGTACAGCAGCACCGCCGGGGCGGCGTTGCAGACCACCATCTCCACCCGGACGTCGGGCAGCTGCAGCCCCCGCCCGACCAGCCCGACGAGCCCTCGGGCGACCTTGTCCGCGCCGATCACCGGGCGGCGGGCCGCGCTGGCCTTGCCGCCGCTGTCGGCGGTGTACACCACGTCCGGGGCCAGCATGGCCATCACGGCCTGCACGTCACCGCTGGCCGCGGCGGCCATGAATTCTTCGGTGATCCGCGCGGTCTCGTCCGGGTCGACCGGGGTGAACCGCGGCCGTCGGGCCTGCACATGTGCGCGGGCCCGATGGGCGACCTGACGGGACGCCGCCACGGATTTTCCTACCGCGGCGGCGATCTCGTCGTAGTCGAACCCGAACACCTCGCGCAGCACGAACACCGCGCGTTCATCGGGGCTGAGTGTCTCCAGCAGCACCAGCATCGCCATCGACACCGATTCGGCCAGCAGCACATCGGCCGACGGGTCCTGCTCGGTGAGCAGCAGCGGTTCGGGTAGCCACGGCCCGACGTAGTCCTCCCGGCGCCGGGCACCCGCCCGCAGCGCATTGAGCGCCTGGCGGGTGACCAGCTGGGCCAGATACGACTTGGTGTCGCGCACCGTGCTCAGATCGACGTCGGCCCACCGCAGGTAGGAGTCCTGCAGGACATCGTCGGATTCGGTTGCCGAACCGAGGATTTCGTAGGCGATCGTGAACAGCAGCGGCCGCAGCGTGGTGAACCGTTCGGCGTGCTCGTCCATCACACCAACTCGTTCTGCTCGGCGGGGGCAGGCCGCCGGCCACCCTTGATCCAGAACACCGAGGCCGGTTTGGCCGCCGCGTGGCGGATCGACCACACCGTGGCCTTGCAGACCGCTTCCTTGATCGCCGCGCCCACCCGGCCGCCGACGTAGGCGTTGATCGGGGTGTCGTCGAGCCGGGCGAGCTGGATGGTGGCGGCGCGACGGCCCAGGCTCATCGCCTGACCGGTGAACGCCTGGTTCAACGCGGCCGGTTCGGTGCCGGCGATGCGGCTCACGACGGTGTTGGCGGCTTGGGCGCCCATCGGCCCGGCGGCCTGGCAGCTCATCCGCAACGGCTGACCCGACGGTGCGGCGGCGTCCCCGGCCGCGACGATCCACGGGTTGTCGACGCTGGTCAGTGTCTCGTCGGTGAGCAGCCGGCCCAGCGTGTCGGTGGCCAGACCG
>PPEA01000888.1 GCA_002967005.1 Mycobacterium talmoniae | reverse complement strand
CGGGTTCGTCGTCGAGATAGAGCGTCAGATCGGTCGCCATCGCGTGCTCCCTTCGGGCCACTCGTGCTACTACGCTACTGCGGATTCCGGTGCTGGTGAGCGCACTGATTGACTTTTTCGCGCGCCGTCGCTAGATTGCGCGACTACGCGCCCGGACCGTCGGCGCGCATCGAAGGGGCGAGATGGTGGTGCCGCCGCGTAAGCCGAGCCTGCGGGCCCGGATGATCTACGGCGCATCACGCCGGATCGCGCCACCGATGGTGCGCCGCATGGTGATTGGGAACGGTCGTCGACCGCTGCCGGACCGGCTGAGCCGCACCGGCCGCCGGGTCAACAGCCTTGCGCGGCTCCAACGCAGACGGCCGCTGCGCGGTGTGCGCGTCATTCGGCACAGCGCGGAACCACTCACCGAAACTGTTCGCAGGGCGGATTGCACCCAGCCGATCACCGATGGCGTCATTCTCTACTTCCACGGCGGCGGGTTCGTCACCGGCGGCCTGGACACCCATCTGGGTGCGGTGGCCGCACTGGCTCGGCGCACCCGCCTGCCGGTCGTGCACGTCGACTACCGCCAATACCCGGTCGGCACCGTGGACGTGTCCGTCCAGGATTGCTGCCAGGCGTATCGCTGGTTGCTCGAGCAGGGCGCCAACCCGGCGAAGGTGGTGCTGGCCGGCGACTCCGCGGGAGGATTTCTGGCCTTCGCGACGGCGCTTCGGGTGCAGCAAGACGGGCTGCCCGCCCCGGCCGGGGTTGTCGGCATCTCGGCTGTGTTGGAGCTGGACAGCACCACCCGCAACACCCACGCGAACGTCGGCCGGGACGCGTTCGGGGTACCCACGGCGCTGGCGGCGATTATCGAGCACGTCTGCCCGTCGGCGGAGCTGGTGCAGTCGTTGGCGCCGATCAACGGCCGCCTGGAAACGATGCCGCCGTCGTTGCTGATCGCCGCCGACTCCGAGATCCTGTGCTGCGATGCCGAGCGGTTGCGCGACGCGCTGACCGCGGCGAACCGGCCCTGCGAACTGCGGACCTGGCCCAGTCAGCTGCACGCCTTTCCGGCGATTTTCCCGTTCCTGCCGGAAAGCAAGGAAGCCTTCGAGGCCATCACCCGGTTCGTGCAGCAGCGGCTGGCCGAGGCCGACCAGGACCTCGGCAGCTAGCCTTCCGCCAGCCCGTCGAGGCGTTCGACGGCGTCGATGAACTCCGAAACCATGTCCAGCACCACGGTGCGGGTCGGGCGCACCTTGGTCAGCGAACCCACCACCTGCCCGACGAAATAGGTGGCCAAGTCCTGCGCCTGGGTGTCGGGGTGGTCGGCGGCCTGGTTGATCTGGCGCTGCGCGGTGCCGACGAGCGCGGTCTGCAGCGGCATGCCCAGCGGATCGGGGGTATCGGCCCGCGCCCACTCGTCGGTCCACGCGCTGCGCAGCATCCGGGCGGGTTTGCCGGTCAGCGACCGGGACCGCACGGTGTCCGACGAGGTGGCGGCCAGGAACTTGTCCTTGACCACCGGCAACGTCTCGGCCTCCTCGGTGGTCAGCCACACCGAGCCCACACCACACCCCCTCGGCGCCCAGCGCCAGCGCCGCGGCCATCT
>PPEA01000887.1 GCA_002967005.1 Mycobacterium talmoniae | reverse complement strand
GCCCGCCGGCCGACCGCGACGAATGCGTGCGGGTGCTGCGGCGCGCGGTGGACCTCGGCGTCAACTTCATCGACACCGCCGACTCCTATGGTCCCTACGTCTCCGAGGACATCATCCGCGAGGCGCTGCATCCCTACGACGGGCTGGTCATCGCCACCAAGGCCGGTCTGCTGCGCACCGGCCCGGACACCTGGATCCCGCTGGGCAACCCGGCGTATCTGCGCCAGGAATGCGAGATGAGCCTGCGCCGGCTCGGCGTCGAACGCATCGACCTGTTCCAGCTGCACCGCATCGACCGCCACTACCCGCTGGCCGACCAGGTCGGTGAGCTGGTCAAGCTCCAGGACGAGGGCAAGATCCGCCACATCGGGCTGTCCGAGATCGACGTCGACCAGTTGACGGCCGCCCAGCAGCTCACCTCGATCGTGTCGGTGCAAAACGAGTACAACCTGACCAAGCGCAGCGCCGAGCCGCTGCTGGACGCGGTCACCGAGCAGGGCATCGGCTTCATCCCGTGGTTCCCGCTGGCCGCCGGGCCGCTGGCCGCCCCCGGCGGCCCGCTGCAGCAGATCGCCGCCGAGCATCACGCCACCCCGTCGCAGCTGGCGTTGGCCTGGCTGCTGAAACGCTCGCCGGTGATGCTGCCGATCCCGGGCACCTCGAAGGTGGCGCACCTGGAGGAGAACGTCGCCGCCGCGCAGATCACGCTGTCCGACGACGAGTTCGACACCCTGGCCGCCGCCGGCGCCGCCCAGCAGGATTGACTCTGCGGCTAGGGCGCGAAAGTTCGAGTGGGTCGCGCCCTGGACGCAGAGTGAACGGTGAAAACATGCCCCGACACCCCGGCGGCGGGTTCAACCCGCCGCAACCCACCGCCAAGGGCGGCCCCGACTACGGCCGGTTCGTCGAGGCGGTGCGCGACCCTGCAGGACCGCGCCCTGGCCGCCGACGCCCCCGACGAGGTGATCAGCGAGGCCGCCGACCTGGTCGAAAAGGTCGCCGCGCTGCTGGCGCCGTACGAGGCCGACGAGTGGTCCGCCCCGTCGGGTCGCCGCTTCGACCTGCCCAACCGGGGCAACATCTTGACCGTGCCGATGCGGGTGGAAAAAGTGCCGCTGGACGGGAGTGCCGGTAGGATCCGCGGCACCGCCCGCTTCGCCCGGTACCACCTCGGCCGCAACGGCGCCGTGCACGGCGGGGCGCTGGGCCTGCTGTTCGACTCGGTGCTGGGGTTGACCTCGGCGGTGCTGACCGGCAGCCGCTATCAGCGCACCGCCTACCTGCACGTGGACTATCGCCACATCGTGCCGATCGAAAAGGAGCTGCAGGTCGACGCCGGGGTGGACCGGATCGATGGGCGCAAGATCTTCGTATCGGGCCGGTTGTGCGACGGCGACACCCTGCTGACCGAGGCCCAGGGCCTGTTTGTGCTGCTGAAGCCCGGCCAGCCGTGAGGCTCGGGGCGGTCGCCGGTGGCCGCCCCGATAGCATGGTCGCGACGACCGGACACCCCGCACACCCTTGGAGATGACGCCATGAGCGCCCCCGCGAAGCCCCCCGCAGCAAGCCCGATCCGGGTGCCTGCCGGGACCACGGCGGCC
>PPEA01000886.1 GCA_002967005.1 Mycobacterium talmoniae | reverse complement strand
CCTGCGCCAGCCCCTCCCCGCCGGGAAACACCGCCGCGCTGGGATGGGCCTGCACGACCTTCCACAACGGCTCCGCCGTCAGCTCGGCGATCTTGCGGCCGGTCCAGTCGCCGTAGTCCACCTCGGCCAGGCGGTCGTCGATCACGGCGCCAGCTGCAGCGCGGCCGCCAACGGTTCCACCGTGCGCCGGCACCGCAGCAGCGGCGAGCACACCAGCTCCCGCAGCGGCAGATCAGCGACCCGCTCGATCAACTCGGCGGCTTGAGCCAAGCCCTTGTCGTCGAGGTCGACGCCGTCCGAACGCCCGGCCAGCACCCCGGCGGTGTTGGAGGTGGACCGGCCGTGCCGCACCAGCAGGACGGTCATACCGCGCTCACCGCCCCGGTGGCCAGCAGCGCCAGCACCGCCGCGCCGGCCAGCACCCGGTAGCCGACGAACCAGTACATGTTGTGCCGCAGCAAAAACCGCAGGAACCAGGCCACCGCGGCCAGGCCGACCGCGAACGCGATCCCGGTGGCCACCAGCAGCTGCGGCCCGGTGGCGCTCATCCCCTCGCTGACCGGGTGGAACGCGTCGGGCAGCGAGAACAGCCCGGAGGCGAACACCGCCGGGATGGCCAGCAGGAAGCCGAACCGGGCCGCCAGTTCGCGGTCCAGCCCGAGGAACAGCCCGGCGCTGATGGTCGCCCCGGACCGCGACACCCCGGGCACCAGGGCCAGGGTCTGGGCCAGGCCCACCACGATGGCGTCGCGGTAGGTCAACTGCTCGACGTGGCGGGTTTGCCGGCCGAGGTATTCGGCGGCGGCGATCACCGCGGCGAACACCACCAGCGCGGTGGCCACCACCCACAGATTGCGCACCCCGGACCGGATCTGGTCCTTGCACAGCAGGCCCAGCACGCAGATCGGGATGGTGCCGATGATGACGTACCAGCCCAGCCGGTAGTCGACGCCCCGGTGCGCGGCCACGAACAGCCCGTTGAACCAGGCCTTGACGATGCGGGCGATGTCGCGGGCGAAGTACACCAGCACCGCGACCTCGGTGCCCAGCTGGGTGACCGCGGTGAACGAGGCACCGGCGTCGTCGTCGAACCACAGCCGCGACACCAGCGCCAAATGCCCGGACGAGGACACCGGCAGGAATTCGGTCAACCCCTGCACCACCGCCAACACCACGACCTGCAACCAAGACATCGGCGGGGCGGCTGACACGACGACGACCGTACCGTGTGCGGGTCGCGGCACGGGACTGGCGTCGGCGCGTCGCGCGCCGCACACTGGTACACACCGACTCACCGATCACGCCGAACCCGGGGACCGCGCGAGCCGTATTACCTTCCGGAAGGTTGGTGATGGACGTTCCGGAAACCGGCGCCATGCGGCTG
Organism: Mycobacterium talmoniae; assembly: GCA_002967005.1. Classification (GTDB taxonomy): domain Bacteria; phylum Actinomycetota; class Actinomycetes; order Mycobacteriales; family Mycobacteriaceae; genus Mycobacterium; species Mycobacterium talmoniae. The sequence goes on along the minus strand of PPEA01000886.1, from coordinate 219 downwards.
CTGTATGACCAACACGCGGCAGCGCTATGGCGTTATGCGTTCCGGCTGACCGGCGACCGGTCCCGCGCCGAGGATGTGGTGCAGGAGACGCTGCTGCGGGCCTGGCAGCATCCCGAGGTCGTCGACGACATCGCCCGCTCGGCGCGCGCCTGGCTGTTCACCGTCGCGCGCAACCTGGTCATCGACGAAAGCCGCAGCGCCCGCTTCCGTTCCGAAAAC
>PPEA01000885.1 GCA_002967005.1 Mycobacterium talmoniae | reverse complement strand
GTCGGCGCCGCGGCTGGCAGGCCTGCACGGTCAGCGACAGCGGCGGCACCATCAGCCGCCGGCCCAGCGCCGACATGCCGATCCCGGTCAGCGCCACCTTGTCTTCGAATTTGTCGCTGGTCGCCATCGGCCGGACGTGCGCGGCGAAATCCTCCGGCGCGATCTCGTCCTCGGGCAGCGGTGCGGTGGCCGCACTGTCGGGCACCGGCCGGAACACCGGCAGCCACACGTCCTCGATGTGGTCGAAGACGACCTGCAGCTGCTGACCCAGCTGCAGCTGGTCGGGGTCGCAGTCGACGACGTTGGTGGTCAGCCGGGCGCGGGGGTCTTCGTGGATGGCGACCTGGGCCACCACGTAGGGCGCGGGCAGGCCGGGCAGGCTGAACCGGTGGTTGACGGTGAAACCGATCAGGGTGGCCCGCCCGGAGACGTCCCGCACCCCTAGCTGGGTGCCGCGGCAGTACCGGCAGATCGGTTGCGGCGGGTGGATCAGCGCCGCGCACTCCTGGCATTCCTGCAGCCGCAGCGTGTCGTCGGCGCCGGCGGTCCAAAAGAACTCGTTCTCGTCGGTGATCGCCGGGAGGGGCCGTCCTGGTGCGCTCAAACCGGGTCACCGTCTTCCGTGATCTCGATGATGGCGTGCACCGGGCAGTCCAGCAGCGCCCGCAGCACGTCGTGTTCGTCCGCCTCGGCGACGGCGCCGTCGCCGGTCAGCGATGCGTACCCCCAGTCGTCGAGGGAGAAGTACTCGGGCGCGTGTTTGGCGCAGTAGCCGAACCCGTCGCACAGCGTGCGGTCCAGGCGGATTCTCATGAGGTGGCCTCCTCGACCGCGTATGGACGCGCCGCGGCGAACGGCGCCGAAGCGCAGGCCGCGCAGTCATTGTCGAGATGGTGTTGCACCAGCTGCGGAAATTGCGCCAGCAGGCTGGCCGCCACGTTCGCGGCGCCGTCCAGGGTGCCGCAGGCGCCGCGGCCGCGTAGCTGCACCGACCAGCGACGCAGCCGGGCGAGGTCCTCGTCGGTGGCGATCCCGTCCCGTAACGCGCCGGCCACCGCCGCCATCGCCGCGGTGCCGTTGAAACACGACCCGCACTGGCCGGCGTTTTCCCGGTCGAAGTACGCCAGCACCGCGGCAGCGACCGCGACCGGGCCAGTCGTCGGTGAGGACCGCGATGGCGCCACAGCCCAATCCGCTGCCCAGCGCGCGCACGGTTTCGTGATCCAGGGTGGCCTCGAGCACGTCGCGGTTCAGCAGCCCGGCGAAGTAGCCGCCCATCAGCGCGCCCCGCACCCGCTCGGGTGGCACCTGGGCTCGTATGCGTCGCTGCCGGTGGTCCTCGCCCTCAATGAGGTGCCCACCACCGTGGTCGCCAACCGGCAGCCGGGCCTGATGCAGTGGGTGATCACCCGCGGGGCGCGCAAGGCCGGATTGGAATTGGTGGTGGTGGACCGCACCGGGGGCGCCTCCATCACCGCGGCGATGGAGGACGCCATCCGGCGCGGTCGCGTCGTGGTGGTCGCCGGCGACTATTTCCGGGCCCGGGAGGGCGGCGGCACCGGGGTCGAGGTCGACCTGGCGGGCACGCGCCGCACCATCGGCCCCGGAC
>PPEA01000884.1 GCA_002967005.1 Mycobacterium talmoniae | reverse complement strand
CCACCCGGGCGTCGACGCGACCCGCACCGCGGCGATGGGCGGCTCGTTCGGCGGATACATGGCCAACTGGGTGGCCGGCCACACCGACCGGTTCGCCGCGATCGTCAGCCACGCCAGCCTGTGGGCGCTGGACCAATTCGGCCCCACCACCGACCTGGCCTACTACTGGCGCCGGGAGATGACGCCGCAGATGGCCGCCGAGCACTCCCCGCACCGCTTCGTCGGGTCGATCACCACCCCGATGCTGGTCGTCCACGGCGACCACGACTACCGGGTGCCCATCGGTGAGGCGCTGCGGCTGTGGTACGAGCTGCTGGCCGCGTCGGGGCTGCCGGCCGACGACGAGGGCCGCAGCCCGCACCGGTTCTTGTACTTCCCGTCGGAGCACCACTGGGTGCTGGCCCCGCAGCACGCCAAGATCTGGTACCAGACGGTGACCGCGTTCCTGGCCGAACATGTGCTCGGGGACACCGCCGAACGGCCCGAGCTGCTCGGGTAGCGTCGGGGTGGTGACGCAGAGCACGCGGGACTTCGACATTGTGTTGTACGGGGCCACCGGCTTCGTCGGGAAACTGACCGCCGAGTATCTGGCCCGGGCCGGCGGCGACGCCCGCATCGCGCTGGCCGGACGGTCCACCGAACGGCTCGGCGCGATCCGCGACACGGCTGGGGAGTCCGCGCGGGACTGGCCGCTGCTGGTCGCCGACACCGCCACCCCGTCCACCCTGGACGCGATGGACGCCCGCACCCGGGTGGTCGTCACCACCGTCGGGCCCTACACCCGATACGGGCTGCCGCTGGTCGCCGCGTGCGCGGCGGCCGGCACCGATTACGCCGACCTCACCGGGGAGGCGATGTTCGTCCGCAACAGCATCGACTTGCACCACAAGCAGGCCGTCGACACCGGCGCCCGGATTGTGCACGCCTGCGGGTTCGATTCCATTCCGTCGGATCTGAGCGTGTACGCGCTGTACCGGGCGGCGCGCGACGACGACGCCGGCGAACTGCTGGACACCAACTTCGTGCTGCGCAGCTTTTCCGGCGGGGTCTCCGGCGGCACCGTCGCCTCGATGCTGGAAGTGCTGCAGGCCGCCTCCAGTGACCCGGAAGCGCGCCGGTTGCTGGCCGATCCCTACACGCTCAGCGGTGACCGCGGCGCCGAACCCGAGCTGGGTCCGCAACCGGATCTGCCGTGGCGGCGGGGCCGCGACATCGCCCCGGAGCTGGCCGGGGCGTGGACCGCCGGATTCCTGATGGCGCCGTACAACACCCGAATTGTGCGGCGCAGCAACGCATTACTGGATTGGGCGTACGGCCGGCGGTTCCGCTACGCCGAGCACATGAGCGTCGGCTCCTCGCCGGTGGCGCCGGCCGCGTCGGCGCTGGTCACCGGGGCCGGCAACGCGGCATTCGGGTTGGGCAGCAGGTTTTTCCGGTTATTGCCGCGCCGGCTGGTGGCCCGGCTGGCGCCCCAACCGGGGCACCGGCCCCAGCGAGACCCGCCGCGAGCAAGGCTATTACCGCGTCGAGACGTACACCACCACGACCACCGGCGCCCGCTACGTGGCGCGCATGGCGCAGCAGGGCGACCCCGGCGTACAAGGCCACCT
>PPEA01000883.1 GCA_002967005.1 Mycobacterium talmoniae | reverse complement strand
GTCTACCGGGTGCCGGTCGAGCTCGCCGACCGCGACGGCCCGGCGTTCCGGATCGCGGCCACCGGACCCAACCTGACCGGGTTCGTCGACCCGGACGCCGAACGCGGCCGCCGCTACCTGTACCGGATGCGCTGCGAGGTCGAGGTCGACGGGGTGGTCCAGCTGTCGGCGGCGGTGCAAACCGAGGTGGCCGTCTCGGCGGTGCGGGAACCGGTCACCGACTTGCAGCTGACCATGCGCAACCAGCGCGACGGCGTCGAATTCGACCTGGAGTGGACCACACCGCGGTTCGGGCAGGTGCTGGTGTTCCGCAGCCTGGACCCGCCCAGCGCCGACGCGCAGGCCACCGAACTCGACGAATCCGTGCTGGACCAGGTCGGGTTGAACCGCGATTCGCGGCTGACCCATCCCATCGCCGAGCGCGTCGACCCGCAGGGGGTGCGCAAATCGGTGATGGCGGGGGTGCCGTGGCCCGGGGACTGGAATCGGGCCTACTTCACCCCGGTGACCGTGTTGGACGGCCGGGCCCGGCTCGGCAAGCCGGTGTCGGCGGTGCGCACCGGGCAGATTACCGACATCGCACTGGCCGAGTACTGCAATAAGCAGGTCCTCACCTTCGACTGGCCGGACGGCGCGGCGGCGGTGGTGGTGTACATCGCGCCCAAGGGCCACGACCCGAGTCGGGGCCTGACCGGGCGCAGCTACGAGATCGCGCAGGGCGAGTACGAGAAGTACGGCGGCAAACAGTTCGTCGGCGAGCTCCCCAACCGGGGCTGCTCGCTGCACCTGGTGCCGGTGGCGTTCACCGGTGGCCGGCGGGTGCTCGGCGCCCCGGCGTCGATCGAATACCGTGGCCTGCTGCGGATCTGGTACGACGTCCGGATCCTGCGGGACCCGACCGGGATGCCGCTGACCGCCGCGGTGCGGGCCCGCGCGGACGCCGACGCCACCGGATCGCCGCCGTTCGTGTTGGTGCACAACCCCGATCGGATCCCGCTGAGCGTCAACGACGGGTCGGCGGTCGATATGTTCCGGGTGGACCCGAGCGGGCGGCCGATCTCCGGGCGCTCCAAGGAGTTTCAGTGGTCGGCGATCACCACCATGGGCAGCGAGGTCTGGGCCGGCGACGTGCGCGGCATGCCGGGGTGGATCCGGCTGTTCGCCAACCTGCCGCCGGAGCGGTTGCGGCTGCTGGCGTTGTTGGACCCACCGGTGGACGCGCTGCGCCTGACGCCCGGGATGGCGCCGCGATGACGACCCGGTACGGACAGCTCAGCTACACCTCGTTTGACACCGTGGGCACCGCCGGCGGATGGCAGGTCAAGCAGACCGCCGGCGACATCACCCCCGACGAATCCCACCTGCTGGTGTCCGGCATCCACACCGCGCTGGAACCGGTGCAGCCGCTGCCGGCCTACCCCACCCCCGACCAGGTCAAGGCGTTGCCGCGCCGGCTGGCGTACCGGCGCATCGACGACGACGCCGCCGCCTACTGGCACACGGTTCCCGCCGGGTTGGACAGCACCGGGCGGCCGGGCAACATCTTCGCGCACGTGCTGCTGGACCGGGACACGCGCCGCGCCGCGCCCCGCCCGATCGAGCTGTGGCGCTCGG
>PPEA01000882.1 GCA_002967005.1 Mycobacterium talmoniae | reverse complement strand
AGGTGCCGTCGGCGTTGCGCCGGCTGGGTGTCGCGAGGCCGCGGCGGGTGGAGCGCTCCCGCGCGCCCGCGCCTTCACGCCGGCATCTAAGCGCGGGTCGCCTTTTGCGCGAGCGTGCGTGTCCCGGTCGACACGCCGGGCAAATCACCGGGTTTACGCACGCTCGCGCACGACGGGCCGCCCCGTCACTCCCCCTTGACGTTGAGCACCTGGCGCAGCACCGCGACGATCTCGACCAGATCCGCCGCGTCGGCGATGACGCGCTCCACATCCTTGTAGGCGTCGGGGATCTCGTCGACGAGCTTGGCGGCGCGGGCGCGACTGTATTCGATCCCCGCCATCCGGTCCGCGAGGTCGTCCACGGTGAACAGCTGCCGGGCCTTGTGCCGGCTGTAGCGGCGCCCGGCGCCATGCGGCGCCGAACACAGTCCCGACCGGTTGCCCTTGCCGCGCACGACGTAGGACCGGGTGCCCATGCTGCCGGGGATCAAACCCATCACGCCGTCGTGGGCGTCGATCGCGCCCTTGCGGGTCAACCACACCTCGCGGCCGAAATGCTCCTCGCGGCGGGTGTAGTTGTGGTGGCACAGCACCCGCTCGACTTCGATGCCCTCGGCGTCGTCGTGCGGGTCCAGGCCCATCCAATGGGTGAACGCCCGACGGAACCGGTCCATCATCTCCGACCGGTTCTCCAGCGCGAACGCCTGCGCCCACGCCAAATCCCGCAGGTACTGCGTGAACTCGGGTGTGCCTTGCGGCAGGTAGGCGAGGTCCTCGTTGGGCAGCTCGATCCACCACCGCTTCATCAGCTTCTGCGCAATCGTGATGTGGCGGTTGGCGATCCGGTTCCCGACGCCGCGGCTCCCGGAGTGCAAGAACAGCCACACCCGGTCACGGTCGTCGATGCACAGCTCGATGAAGTGGTTGCCGCCACCGAGCGAACCCAGCTGCAGCCGCCAGTTCTTCGCGTGCGCGTCGGGGTCGACGTTGCTGCTGTCGGCCAACGCCTCCAGGGCCTCGACCCGCGGCCGGGTGAACGGGAAGCGGTCGTAGCTGCGGTTGTAGCCGCCCTTGGACATCGGGATCGCGGAGTCGAGCGACGCGTGCAGCGCCGCCAGGTCACGCCCGGCGATGTCGTCGGCGGTGAACCGGGTGCGGATAGCGCCCATACCGCAACCGATGTCGACGCCGACCGCGGCGGGGATCACCGCGTCGACGGTGGGGATGACCGTGCCGACCGAGGAGCCCTTGCCGAAGTGCGCGTCGGGCATCAGCGCGACGTGCGGATGCACAAACGGCATCGACGCGGTCGCCTTGGCCTGCTCCAGGGTCAGCTCGTCGACCTCGGTGGCGAAGCTCAGCAGCTTGCCGCCGATCTTGGCGGGCACGGCGGGCGCGCCCTCTGGCCTGGTGCTCACGGTCGTCTCTTTCTCGGGTGGGTTATGGTCGTTTGACCAGTTGCTATCAGCTAAGCAGGCTTTCGGCACCCCACCAACCGAATTTTCGGCGGTTCCCCTTTGCCGCGAGCGTGCGTGTCCCCGGTCGACACGCCGAGCAAATTCCCGGATCTGCGCACGCTCGCGCGGCCACGGAGCCCGGCGCCCGGCGCCGGCGCCCCG
>PPEA01000881.1 GCA_002967005.1 Mycobacterium talmoniae | reverse complement strand
CTGGCCCCGAGCCCACGCGTTGCGCGGAGCCGACGCGGTCCATCTGGCCAGCGCATTGGCCCTGGGCGAACCCCAGCTGATCCGTCGCCGTCTGGGACCCGACGCCTCCACGCCGGAGCCCAAGCCGCCCGGGTGTCGCGTCGCCCCCGCCCAACTCCGAACCCCTAGCCCCTACTCGTAGTGGTAGCGGCATTGCGCGATCCGGATGTCGGTTGCGCTGTAGCGGTGGACGAGGCGGTGCTCGTCGGTGATCCGCCGTGACCAGTAGCCCCGAAACCCGTGCTTGAGGGCCTCGGGTTTGCCGATGCCCGCATTGCCGTTACGCGCGATGTCCTTGATCAGCAGGTTGATCCGTTTGACGATCTTGCGGTCCTGGTCCTGCCAGTAGAGGTAGTCCTCCCAGGCGGATTCGTCCCAGACCAGCTTCACCGCCCGGCGCTACTCGGCAAGGTCGTGCTCGCTGCCCTCACCGTGCTCGAGCCGTTCGATCGCCCCGAGCAGGCGACGGGCGTTGGCCGGATTGCGCAGCAGGTAGGCGGTCTCCTTCAGCGACTCGTAGTCGTCGAGCGCCACCAGTACCACGGGGTCACGACCGGGCCTGGTGATCACCACCTCTTCGCGGTCGTCGAGCACCGAGTCGAGCACCGAGGCGTAGTTCGCCCGCGATTCCGAGTAGGACATCGTCTTCATCAGCCACCTCCGCGTACAGGATATTGTACGTGGCTTCGCTCCGGCCTCCCCCGCGCCTGGACGTCGGTCGTAGGCTGGGTAAGGACATGAACCGACCGAGCCAGCATCTTCGGCGGACATCGTGGCGCACCTTCCGCGACCGTCGCGAGGCCGGTCGCGTGCTGGCCGAGGAGCTCACCGGCTACCGCGACACCGACCCGCTGGTGGTGCTGGGGCTGGCGCGGGGCGGGGTTCCGGTCGGTTTCGAAGTCGCGGCGGCGCTGCACGCCCCGCTCGACGTGTTCGTGGTGCGCAAGCTGGGGGTGCCGCAGTGGTCCGAGCTGGCGATGGGCGCCCTGGCCAGCGGCGACCAGGTGGTGATGAACGACAACGTCGTCGCCAGCCTGGGCATTACCGAGGACCAGGTGCAGGCGGTGATCGAACGGGAGACCGCCGAGCTGCGCCGCCGGGAGCGGGCCTACCGCGGTGACCGGCCCCCCGCCGACCTGCGGGCGACAACGGTGATCCTGGTCGACGACGGCATCGCCACCGGCGCCAGCATGCTCGCCGCGGTCCGCGCGGTGCGGGCCACCGATCCGGCCGCGGTGGTGGTCGCGGTGCCGGTCGGCCCGCCCTCGGCGTGCCAGCAGCTGGCCCGCGAAGCCGACGACGTGGTGTGTGCGACGATGCCGCCCTCATTCGAGGCGGTGGGCCAGGCCTTCCTGGATTTCCACCAGGTCACCGACGACGAGGTCCGCGACCTGCTCGCCGCGCCGACAGGCGGTTAGCGGGCGTTGTGCTCGTCGCTCACCGCGTCCGCAGCGGCGGACTCGGTGTCGGCGGCGTCCGCGCCGTCCTCGTCGTCGTAGAAGTCCTCGTAGTTGGCGTCGGCGGACTCGGTGTCGTCCGAGCCCTCCTGCAGGCCGCTGAGGCTCCTCGCCCGCGGCCTCG
>PPEA01000880.1 GCA_002967005.1 Mycobacterium talmoniae | reverse complement strand
GCCGGCGACACCGGTGCCGCAGCGGCAACCGCAGGAGGCCGTGGCCGTTCGGTAACAGCGGCCCGGCCACCGCGGTAGGCGCTCTCGGCGCGCCCCCGGCGCTACCCTGGCGCGGCGAGATCGGCTGGGGTGGGTGCGGTTTCGCGTCGCTGACCCGGTCTGGCCTGCGCTGGCGCCGCCGAGACTGTATCCACGGCGTCGAGGCTGAATTGGCGGCACCGAGACTGTATCTACGGCGGCGAGACTGCAGCTGTGGCCCCGAGACTGCACACAGCGCATCGAGACTGAGGCTACGGCGCCGAGACTGTACTCAGGGCGGGGATTTTCGAGAAAATACGCACTGGACGCAGTCTCGACGCCGTCACTTCAGCCTCGGTGCCGTCAGCTCAGTCTCGGTGCCGTGGATGCAGTCTCGAAGCCGCCAGCTCAGTCCCGACGCGCTGAGCCCAACATCGACGCCTCCAGCGCAGGCGGGAGGTCCTACCGCCGATCCGATGACACGGGCAGCTCGGCGGTGACCGCATCGTCGACGGCCGCGTCCTTGGACGGTACCGGCGTCGGTCGTGCCGGCCGGGACCGCACGTTCATCGGCCACCAGAACCAGCGTCCCATCAGCGCCGCGATCGACGGGGTCATGAAGGAGCGCACGATCAACGTGTCGAACAGCAACCCGAGCCCGATCGCGGTCCCCACCTGAGCGATGACGCGCAGGTCGCTGACCACCATCGAGGCCATGGTGAAGGCGAACACCAGTCCCGCCGAGGTCACCACCTTGCCGGTACCGCCCATCGCGCGGATGATGCCGGTGTTGAGCCCGGCATGGATCTCCTCTTTGAACCGGGACACCAGCAGCAGGTTGTAGTCCGAGCCGACCGCCAACAGGATGATCACCGACATCGCCAGCACCATCCAGTTCAATTCGATGCCGAGAATGTACTGCCAAATCAACACCGACAGACCGAACGAGGCGCCCAGCGACAGCGCGACCGTCCCCACGATGACCAGTGCGGCGACGAAACTCCGCGTGATGATCAGCATGATCATGAAGATCAGGCACAGCGCCGAAATCCCGGCGATCATCAAGTCGTACTTGTTGCCTTCGCTGATGTCTTTGAACGTCGCCGCGGTGCCGGCCAGCGAGATCGTGGCGTCCTCCAGCGGCGTGCCTTTCACCGCCTCGACCGCGGCCTCTTTGATCGGATCGACATGGGCGATGCCCTCGGCGGTCATCGGGTTGCCGCGGTGGGAGATGATCATCCGGACCGCTTTGCCGTCCGGCGACAGGAACATCTTCAGGCCGCGCTTGAAGTCGGGGTTGTCGAAGACCTCCGGCGGCAGGTAGAACGAGTCGTCGTTTTTGGCGGCGTCGAACGCCTGCCCCATCGCCGTCGAATCCTTGCTCATCTCGTCCATTTGGTCGTACATGCCCGACATGGTGCTGTGCATGGTCTGCATCATCACCTGCATGTTGGACATGGTTTCGATCATCGGCCCGAACTGCGCGACCATCTGCGGCATCAGCGCATCCATCCGGTCCATGCTGCCGATCATGTGATCCATCGAGTCGGTCATCACATCGATCCCGTCGATGACGTCGAAGATCGACCGCAGCGACCAGCAGATCG
>PPEA01000088.1 GCA_002967005.1 Mycobacterium talmoniae | reverse complement strand
CCGCGCTGAGCGCGGCGACCATTTGGGCGATCGACGATTTCACCGCCGACAACGGGGCCACCGAGATCGTCGGCGGGCAGCCATCGCTGGGACGATCGTCTGCCCAGCGAGTCTGACCGCGAACCCGTGATCATGACGGCCGGGTCTTGTGTGTTTTTCCTGGGGCACCTTGTGGCACGGCGGCGGAGCCAACGGTTCGCCCCATCCGCGCCTGGCCGCCACCGCGCAATACTGCGAGCCCTGGCTGCGTGAAGAACAACCGGCTCAACACGGTCAGCGCGCTGGACCCGGATTCCCGCGACATCGTCGACCCCAACGCCCAGTACGGGGACGAGAACTTCCTCATCGTCGGCGCCGACACCCGGGCCGGTGCGAACAGCGAAATGGGGGCCGGCGACACCGAGGACGCCGGCGGCGCCCGGTCGGACACCATCATGCTGGTCAACATCCCGGCCAACCGGAAACGCGTGGTGGTGGTGTCCTTCCCCCGCGACCTGGCCATCACCCCGCTGTCCTGCGAGGCCTGGAACCCCGACACCGGCGCCTACGGCCCGCTCTACGACGAGGAGACCGGCTCCTACGGCGACGACATGGTGTACACCACCACCAAACTGAACTCGACGTACTCGTTCGGCGGGCCGAAGTGCCTGGTGAAGGAGATCCAGAAACTGTCCGGACTGTCCATCAACCGGTTCATGGCCGTCGACTTCGTCGGCTTCACCAAAATGGTGGACACCCTCGGCGGGGTGGAGGTGTGCAGCACCACCCCGCTCTACGACGAGGAGTTGGGCACCGTGCTCGCCCAGTCCGGGCGCCAGGTCATCGACTCCAGCACCGCCCTGAACTACGTGCGGGCCCGCAACGTCCAAACCGAGTTCAACGGCGACTACGGCCGCATCAAACGCCAGCAGCGGTTCCTGTCGTCGCTGCTGCGGGCGCTGATCTCCAAGGAGACGTTCTTTTCGCTGAGCAAGCTGAACAGCGTCGTCAACATGTTCATCAACGACACCACGGTCGACCACGTCACCACCAAGGATCTGGTCAACCTCGGTCAATCGCTGCAGGGCCTGTCCGCCGGACACATCACCTTCGTCACGGTGCCGACCGGCGAAACCGACGAGAACGGCGACGAGCCGCCGCGGACCGCCGATATGCGGGCCCTGTTCGACGCCATCATCAACGACGATCCGCTGCCCGGCGAAAACGACCTGAACGCCACCACCACCCCGACGGCCAAGACCACCACCGCGACCACCGCACCGACCCCGGCGGCCCAGAGCCAAAGCGAGCAGGTCGACACGGTGACCACCGCCCCCGCCGACGTCACCGTGCAGGTGTCCAACTCCACCGGCCAATCGGGTCTGGCCGCCGACGCCACCTCCGCGCTGCACAAACGCGGCTTCAACACGATGAGCCCCGACGACTACCCCAACACGCTCAAGACCACCACGGTGTTGTTCTCGCCGGGCAACGAGCAGGCCGCCGCCACCGTGGCCTCGGCGTTAGGCGACGCCCCGATCCAGCGGGTCACCGGTAAGGGCCAGGTGGTGCAGGTCGTGCTGGGTCCGGACTTTCGCGCGGTCAGCACCCCGGCGCCGGAGGGCTCCTCGGTCACCGTGCACCTGACCCGCGCCACCAGTACCGCCCCCACCGAGCTGCCCGACGACCTGACCGTCACCAACGCCGCCGACACCACCTGCGAGTAGCGTTATCCCGCTTCCGGCGGACAGAACGTAGTCTTTAAGGCATGCGAACTGCCTATCATGAGCAGCTTTCCGGGCTAACCGAGCAGCTCGGCGAAATGTGCGGCCTGGCCGGGGCCGCCATGGAACGTGCGACTCAGGCCCTGCTGCAGGCCGATCTGGTGCTGGCCGAGCAGGTGATCACCGACCACGAACAGATCGCGGCGATGAGCGCGCGCGCCGAGGAGAGCGCCTTCGTGTTGCTGGCGCTGCAGGCGCCGGTCGCCGGGGACCTGCGGTCGATCGTGGCCGCCATCCAGATGGTGGCCGACATCGACCGGATGGGCGCATTGGCGCTGCACGTCGCCAAGATCGCCCGGCGGCGGCATCCCCAGCATGTGCTGCCCGAGGAGGTCAACGGGTATTTCGCCGAAATGGGCCGGCTCGCGGTCGAATTGGGCAACAGTGCGCAAGAGGTGCTGTTGTCCCGCGACCCGGAGAAGGCGGCCCGGATCCGCGAGGAAGACGACGCGATGGATGACCTGCACCGGCATCTGTTCAGCGTGCTGATGGACCGGGAGTGGAAGCACGGGGTGGCGGCCGCCGTCGACGTGACGCTGCTGGGCCGGTTCTATGAGCGCTTCGCCGACCACGCCGTCGAGGTGGCGCGCCGCGTCATCTTCCAGGCCACCGGGAAGTTCCCCGAAGAGAACACCCTGCCGTCACCGCAGTAGCCGTCAGGGCACCAGCACGATCTTGCCGCGGGTGTGCCGCCGTTCGAGGACTTGGTAGGCGCGCCGCACGTCGTCGAGCGCGAACGTGGCGGCGATCGGCACCTCCAGGTCCCCGGCGGCGACCAGGTCGGCCAGGTCGGCCAGCACCCGC
>PPEA01000879.1 GCA_002967005.1 Mycobacterium talmoniae | reverse complement strand
CGGCGCGCCAGCCGCGGCCGCGGTCGCTTCGAGTCTCGGCCGCCGCGGTGTCGCGGGCCTGCTGCGCGGCGGTCAGTTAACCTGCAGCCCGTCGACGGTCGCCAGCTCGGCGGCCTGCCGATCCTGCAGCTCTTCGCGACGCTCCATCACCTCCAGCAGCGAGTCCTCCAGCGCGCCTTGGCGGCGGCGCAGTGTCTCCAGCTCGTGCTGCAGATCCGACAGCTGCTTGGCGTTGGTGGCCCCCGATTCCAGCAGCGCGGTGTCCCGGTTCTCCCGCTGCCGCACCGCGTCGATCTCCGACTCGAACCGCGACACCTGGGTGTCCAAGTCCTCCAACGCGATCCGCACCGCCCCCAGCCGGTCGCTGGCGGCCAGGTGCTCGGCCTGGATCCGCTCGAAGTCCTGCTGCTCGGCCAGGTGCGCGGCGCGGTGCGCCAGCTGCGCGAACCGTCGGGCCGCTGCCGGGGCGGGTCCAGCAACAGCACGCAGCGGCCGTCGAGCAGCACCGGGCGCACCCAGTCACCCAACTCGATGAGCTCATCGGGCGCCGGTGCGCTACCCGCACCGTCGCGGGCCTCGTCAATCGGCACCAGCGCGCGCAGCTCGTCGACGGTGGCTTCGGCGGGCAGGTCTTCCAGGCCGGGCAGGCGGTCCACCGGGGGTCTGCACCGCGCCCGCGGGCGCGCAGGCACCGCGTCGTGGTCGGGGGCGGTCGTAGAAGCACAGGCACCTTGGCCATGTCTTCGCGGACGTAGGTGCGCAGGAAGCTGACCTCCGGCACCTCCGCGTACTGCGGTGCCTTCGCGGCCTTGCGGGCCAGATAGGTGTCCATATCCAGTTCGGCGGGCAGATCCCACTCCACCAGGTAGCCGGCGGTCGGTCGGGCCGCCTTCAGCGCGTCCAGCGCCGGGCCGACCAGTCGGACCGGATCGGGCCCAGCGACCTGGTCGGCGCCGGCGGTCGCCGGGTCCAGTGGCGGTGCGGTGCCGTCGTACTCGGCGATAACGAAGACCCGGCGGTAGCCGGCGGTGACCTGGGCCTCAATCAGATCACCGCCGGCGGCGCCGATTTGGGTGTCGACTTCTTTGATCAGGAGCTCGGTGGCGTCGCGACCGGGGTCGGCGGGAACCACTTCGTACAGGTACAGGGCCATCCTCAACTCGCTTTCTCCCGCGGGCTCACCACCCGGCTTGGTCTCGGACGCTGGCACAGACAGACCACTCTGTCTATGCCGATGCGATCGGCTAACGTGAAGCGAATGGACACCACTGAGCGTGTGGCACCCGGGCCGATCGGCGGCCCAGCCCGGTCGGCCGCCCCCGCCGAGCGTCTGTTGGCCACCGCGTCACACCTGTTCGCCGCCAACGGTATTCGCGCTGTCGGGATCGACCGGATCCTGCGCGACTCGGGGTGCGCGAAGGCCAGCCTGTACAGCTCCTACGGGTCGAAGGACGCGTTGGTGCTCGCTTACCTGTCCCAATTGGATCAGGCTGATCGCAACCGATGGCGGCGGGCGGTCGAAACCGCGACCGATCCGGCGGTGAAGGTGCTCACCTTCTTTGACTTGGCGGCCCGCGGCGCGCGGCAACGCGACTTCCGCGGTTGCCTGTACGCCAACGCCGCCGCCGAGTTTCCCGGGGTGCCGTT
>PPEA01000878.1 GCA_002967005.1 Mycobacterium talmoniae | reverse complement strand
CGTCGGGCGGCTCGGCCCGCCACCGCTTCCCCGAGCAGGAGCCTCCGCACCGGCATCGCCACCCCGGCCCCGACGACGCCGCCGGTCACGGACGCCATTCCTTCCCCGACGAGTAGACCGGGGCTTCCTCGCCGGTGTCGCGCCGGTTCCTCGCCGACTGTGCGGATTCATACCCGATTTGCGCCTCAGAGCGTATGAAACCGCACAGTCGGCGGGCCTGTGGATGGCCGCACGCCGACTGGCCGCAGATGTTGGATCGTGGCGGTCATGCAACCGATCGAGTGGCCGTTTCGGGCGGCGGAGGCGTTGGACGCGGGAGCCGTGACCTTCCGCGAGCTGCGCCGCTTGCATACCCCGGCCTACCCCGGGGTTTGGGTACCGCGCGGAGTCGAGCTGTCGCCGGTTCAGCGGGCCCGCGCGGCGTGGCTCTGGTCGGGCCGGCAGGGTGTGCTGGGCGGGCTGTCGGCGGCCGCACTGTTGGGCGCCAAGTGGATCGACGTCGAGCGACCCGCAGAGCTGATCCACACGAATCGGCGAGCGCCGCCGCGGCTACGCGTCCACACCGATGTCCTGCTGCCCGGCGAGACGCAAGCGATCGCCGATATGCCGGTCACCACCCCCGCTCGCACCGCGTTTGATCTCGGCAGGCGACTCGGGCTCACCGAGGGTGTGCAGCGTATCGACGCGCTGATGAACGCCACCGATGTCAAGGCGGTCGAGGTCCAGGCGGTGATCACCGGGCATCCCGGCGCGCGGGGGCTGCGGCAGCTGCGCGCAACGCTGCGGCTCGTCGACGGCGGCGCCGAGTCGCCCTACGAGTCGCTGACCCGGTTGCTGTTGGTGCAAGCGGGTTTTCCCCGGCCGCAGACCCAGATCTCGGTGTGCGACGAGTACGGGTATGTGATTGCGCGCATCGACATGGGCTGGCCGCAATGGCGCGTGGGCGTCGACTTCGAAGGCGCCCACCATTGGACCGACCCAAGGCAGCGCGACTGGGACGTCGAGCGGTACGCCAAGCTGCCCGAACTGGGCTGGAACGATATCCGGGTGACCGCCCGGATGCTGCACACCGCCCCGCGGGTGTTCCTCAACCGAGTCGGCGCGGCCCTGACTGCCCGCGGCTGCCCGAAAACGTGGTGAGTCGCGCCGGTTCCTCGCCGACTGTGCGCTTTGATAGGCGATTCGCGCGCAGAGCGTATGAGATCGCACACTCGGCGGTCAGTCGGGAGCGGTCAGCGCCAGGAACGCGCCGAGGTCCACCAGGCCGGCCGGCGTGGCGGGCAGGTAGTCGGTCAGCGCCTCGGCCCGCACGATCGTGGCCGCATACTGGGCCCGGCTGACCGCGACGTTCAGCCGGTTCCGGTTGAGCAGAAACGAGATGCCGCGCGGCACATCGGCGATGGCGGACGCCGTCATCGACACGAACACCAGCGGCGCCTGCCCGCCCTGAAACTTGTCCACCGTCCCGACCCGCACCTCGGCCAGCCCGGCGGCCGCCAACCGCTGACGCAGCAACACCACCTGCGCGTTGTACGGCGCCAGCACCAGCACGTCGGCGGCGGTCAGCGGCCGGGTGCCGCGCTCATCGGTCCAGGACGCCCCGAGCACCCGGGTGATCTCGGCGACGATCACCTCGGCCTCCTCCGGGCTGTCG
>PPEA01000877.1 GCA_002967005.1 Mycobacterium talmoniae | reverse complement strand
AGTCGTTGGCCAGCACCACCCGCACCGACCCCGGGTGCACCGCCGCGCTGGCCACCACGGGCAGCCCGCCGAGCTCCTTGGCCACCGCTTTGGCGCCCAAATCGTCGGCGTTGTCGGCCTGGACCTGGCTGCCGGTCACGTGGCCGGAGTCGTTGTTGCCCACGGTGCCGGCACTAAACCCTTTGGCCGTCAACACGTTTGATACCGCGGCGGCCAGCCCGTTGATGTCGGTGTCGTTGAGCACGCTGGCGGTGGTCTTCTCCGGCGCGTAGGCCAGCTCCTCGGTCTTGCCCTGGTCCTGGTCGTGCAGCAGCCCGCCCACCCAGGTGCGGACCTGGTCCGGGTCGACCCGCACCACGCTTTGCATGCCGTCGTCGCTCCAGCCGGACTCCTCGAGCACCGGGATGGTGGCGAACGCGACCTGCCCGGCGGCCAGTTGCTGCAGCTTCGAGATGAAATCCATCACGTCCCACCCCGAGGACAACACCACCGACCGCTGCACGGCCTGCTGCAGCCGCTGCATGGTCACCGGGCTGGACAGCGTCTTGCCGGAGATGACCTTGTGGGCCAGCGAGGCCATCACCGTCTGCTGGCGGTGCACCCGGTCCAGGTCGCCGTGCGGCAGGTCGTGGCGCTGGCGGACAAAGCTTAGCGCCTGCGGCCCGTCCAGCTTTTGCCAGCCCGCGGGGAAGTCCGCCCCCGAAAGCGGCTCGTAGACCTCCTGTTTGAGGCAGACGTCGACACCGCCGAGGGCGTCGGTGATCAGCGAGAAGCCCAGCAGCCCGATTTCGGCGTAGTGGTCGACGGTGACCCCGGTCAGGTTGGCCACGGTCTTGATCAGCGCCTCCCGGCCGGCCTCGGTGCCCCGCGCGTCGGCTTCCAGCGGCCCGAGCCCGGAGTCCACCGCGGCCTCCGCGGTCTCCAACTTGGTGGCGCCGTACACCCCGTTGATCTTGGTCTTGCCCAGGCCCGGGGCGGCGACGTAGGAGTCCCGCGGAATCGAGATCGCGGTGGCGGACTTCCCGTTGTTGGGGATGCGGACCAAGATGATGGTGTCGGTGTTGGTGGCCTCGTCGTCGCCGACCCGCAGCGTTGCCAGCTCCTCGGGGGTCAACGGATTGCCGTGCGCGTCGGTGCGGCTGTCCATACCGACCAGCAAAATGTCGATCGCGCCGTCGTCGCCGCCCTCACCCAGCGCGGCCGCGGACATGTGGAAGATGCCGTCCTCGAACGAGCGGATCCGGCTCCACGCCACCCCGGTGCTCAGCACGACCAGGACGGCAGCCACCGTCGCAACCACACGGACCACACGGTGCACAGGCATCACTCCAGGTTACTTATGCATCAGCCGTATCAGCGGTAGCCGGGCTCGGCGTGCCAGACTCGGAACCCATGCCAGACAGGATCGTGATCGCCGGCGCGGCGGGCAGGTCGGCCGCTGCCTCGCCGCGCGCGCGGCGCAGACGGCCGGGACGTGCTGGCCCTGACCTCCGTCGCAGTGGGATATCACCGACCCGGCGGTGGCCGAGCGGATCGTTGAACCCGGCGACCGTGGTGATCAACTGCGCGGCCTACACCAACGTCGACGCCGCCGAATCGCACGAGTCCGCCGCCCACGCGGTCAACGGGGCCGGCCGCTTCATCAGCGGAGTCG
>PPEA01000876.1 GCA_002967005.1 Mycobacterium talmoniae | reverse complement strand
GCCGCTGGCGCACAGCCGGCGCACCGCGGCACCCAGCCGACGCGCGGAGCGGGAAACCCCGTTGAGGGCCGTGACGTCGTTGGCGCCGATCATGATCACCGCGGCATCCGGCGGCGGCCCGGCCACAAACATCGCGTCGACCTGGCCGGAGAGCCCCTTGGAGGTGGCGCCGACGATCGCCTTGGTGCTCAACCGGATCCGTTTGCCGGTGTGCGCGGCGAGCGCCCGGGCGATCAGCACCCCGGGGACTTCCTCGGCGCTGCGGCAGCCGTACCCGGTGGCCGTGGAGTCGCCGAAGATCATCAGGTGTAGGTCGACGGGCGTCCCGCGCTCCCAGCGCTGCACCGGTCCGCCCTCGGGCGAATACACGCCGTCGGCCCGCGGCGGGATGTCCCAGGCCTTAGGGATCACCTGGCGGGCCTGGATCGCCTGGCCGGCCAGCAGGTTGCGTGCACCCAGGTACGCCGTGCCCGTCGAGGCCAGCGCACCCGCTGCGGCCAGTGCGATCGTGGATCGTCGCGGAGCCCGAATCTGCACGTAATCCAGTTTAGGTAGCGCGTCGCCAGCGGGTCTGAACGCAACGGAACAGCGGGATTACGGAGTGGAACAAAACCGGTATCGAAACAGACTCTTTGATTGTTGAAATTCTTAAAGATGTCACGCTAAGTTACCGGGGTTGGCCAAGTCGGCCTCGGGGGTTTGCACCACTACAACGGCGTAGGGAGTTGGCCATGACCGCAGTCATTGAGGTATCCGACCCGCCCCGTGCTTGTATCAGCCCAGGTGGGACGCTCAGAACCCGTCGGTATCCAGTCAGCGACGGAGCCCCCGTCGAGGTCGTCGAGGATCGGGCCGGGATCGCCGGTCGACTCGCCTGGCTGGCCGCTCGTCTTACCATTCGGCCAACCTTGTCCATCGGTAGCTACCTGCCGCACGCGCCGTGGCCGTGGGGCGTCCTCGATATCGCCGCCCGCGCGGTGCTTCCGCCGGCGGGCACCATCCGCGCCACCATCGGGTTGCCGCAGTGCACCGCCCAGCTGGTCCGTGCCCCCGGGGTGCTGCCGGCCGACGGCACCCGCCGCGTGGTGCTCTACCTGCACGGCGGCGCCTTCATCACCTGCGGCGCCAACACCCACGGTCGGCTGGTCACCAAGTTGTCGCAGTATGCCGACAGCCCGGTGCTGGTGGTGAACTACCGGATGCTGCCCAAGCATTCGATCGGCCAGGCCATCGACGACTGCTACGACGGGTATCAGTGGCTGCGTCAGCAGGGCTATCCGGCCGACCAAATCGTGCTGGCCGGCGACTCCGCCGGCGGCTACCTTGCGCTGGCGTTGGCCGAACGTCTCTTCGACGAGGGTGAAGAGCCCGCGGCGATCGCCTGCATGTCGCCGCTGATGCAGATCGACAAGGCGCCCAAGCAGGCGCATCCCAACATTCGCACCGACGCGATGTTCCCGGCCAAGGCGTTCGACGCGTTCGTCGACCTGATCGCCCGGGCGGCGCGCGGGCACGTCGTCGATGGGCGCCCCGAACAGATCCTCGAACCGCTCGACCACGTCGAACCGGGCTTGCCCCGCACGCTGATCCACGTGTCCGGGTCCGAGGTGCTGCTGCACGACGCCCGGCTGGCCGCGCTGCAGCCAGGCGGCGACCTCCGCC
>PPEA01000875.1 GCA_002967005.1 Mycobacterium talmoniae | reverse complement strand
ACCGTCAGCAGCTCGGCGAACTCCTCGTCGGCCAGCAGCCGGGGGTCGGTGCCGGCCCAGGTCCGGCGATGTCGGCGCGCAGGCCGGCGTCGTCGGTCGGAACGTCGGCAGCCCGGCGACCGTGCACGCGCCGGGCCCGCCGACACCCACAGCTTGCGCACGGCCGCGCCGCGCTGTTCGGCGATCCGGGCGAACTCGAAGGCGACCAGCGAACCCATGCTGTGCCCGAACAACCGCAGCGGGCCGACCGCGTCCCAGCTGCCCGCGTCGAACAAATCCCGGGCCAGATCGGGCAGCGTGTCGGCGGCCGGGTCGGCGAATCGCTCAGCGCGCTGCGGATACTGCACGAGGTAGGCGTCGCCGCCGCCGGCCAACGCCGCCGCCAACACCCGGTAGCTCGCCGCGGTTCCGCCGGCGTGCGGGAAGATCACGGTGGCGCCGGCCGGTTGTCGCGCACCGCGCCCCGGGACGTGCTTGATCCACGCCGGGAATCCGGTCGCCGCCGTCAGCGTGGTGGTCATCGTGTCGATGCCCGCGTAGCGATCGAGGGCTCCGAACTCGCGGCGGCACGACTCACAACACCCCTCCGTAAATTAGTAAAGGCTGCCCTAACTTTTGTGGAGGCTACCCTACCGGCGGCATCGAAGACACGCCTACCCAACAGGGCCCGGCCTACCGCCGCGGGAACCGGCGAAGCCGAACGACCCTGTTCAACCCTCTTCTCCCGTGGCCACTCTAACGCAGATACGGAAAAATCACCGTTATTAATCCGCAGTTGCGGTTTTATGCCGAAACGGGGAGGATCGCTGCTCGTCCGGTCCGAGCACCGCGACCCTGGTCGCGACCACCGACCACCGGTGAGGGAGGACAGATGCCCGCTCCGATCTGGATGGCCTCGCCACCCGAGGTGCATTCGGCGTTGCTGAGCAGCGGCCCCGGGCCGGGCCCGTTGCTGGCCGCCGCCGGGGCGTGGACCGCGTTGAGCACCGAATACACCGCCACCGCCGAGGAGTTGACCACGCTGCTGGCGGCGGTGCAGGCCGGTGCCTGGCAGGGGCCGAGCGCCGAGGAGTATGTGGCCGCGCACCTGCCGTACCTGTCCTGGCTGACCGAGGCCGCCGCGAACAGCGCCGCGACGGCCGCCCAGCACGAGACGGTCGCCACCGCCTACAGCAGCGCGCTGGCCGGGATGCCGACGCTGGCGGAGTTGGCGGCCAACCACCTCACGCACGGGGTGCTGGTGGCCACGAACTTCTTCGGGATCAACACCATCCCGATCGCGGTCAACGGAGGCCGACTATGCGCGGATGTGGGTCCAGGCCGCCGCCACGATGGGCGCGTATCAGACCGTCTCCGGCGCGGCGGTGGCCGCGGTGCCGCGCAGCGGCCCGGCGCCGACCGTGCTGAAATCCGACGCGAACCCGGCCGCGACCAACTCGTCGTCCAACATCTATCAGCAGCTGCTGCAGTTCTTGCAGAACCCGGTCGGGACCCTGCAAAAGATTCTCAGCGCGTTCGCGACCAATCCGGCTGCGGCGCTGACGACTTGGGGCCCGCTGCTGTTCGTCATCGGCTACAACGTGATCCCCTGGCCGCTGCCGTTCTATCTGGGGCCGGCCGCGGCGCTGGCGCTGCCCATCGCGATCGGGGTGGGGCTCAACCT
>PPEA01000874.1 GCA_002967005.1 Mycobacterium talmoniae | reverse complement strand
CGACGTCTTGCGGCCTGCTGCTGCTTGGCGGCACGCTTCGGCCGCGGGCGGTGCGGCGCTTATGCGCGGGCGGGTGGCGCCGCGGCCCTCCAGCCCGCGGCGGCGCACCCCGCCCGAGCCGACCGTCGGCCCCTTCTTGGTGCCCGGTTTGCGTACTGCGCCGCGGCGCCGCGAATTGCCGGCCATCTACTTGGTGTCCCTGTCAGTTAGCGACCATTGCGGCCCGTCACCGGTGTCGGTGACCTCGATGCCGGCCCGCTTGAGCCGGTCCCGGATCTCGTCGGCCAACGCCCAGTTCCGTTCGGCGCGGGCGGCCTCGCGCCGCTGCAACTCGGCGTGCACCAGCACGTCGACGGCCGCCAGCGCCGCCGACGTCTCGTCCCGGGATTCCCAGCGTTCGTCGAGCGGATCGCAGCCCAGGATGCCCATCATGGCGCGGATCGCGCCGGCGTGGGCCAGCGCGGCGTCGTGGTCGCCGGCGTCGAGCGCCCGGTTGCCTTCGGCGCGGGCGTGGTGCACCTCGGCCAACGCGATCGGCACCGACAGGTCGTCGTCGAGCGCGGCCGCGAACCGCGGCGTCCAACAGGTGGCATCGACGGCCCCGACCCGGTTGCGCACCCGGTGCAGGAATTCCTCGATGCCCACATAGGCCTTGACCGCGTCCTGCAGGGCGGTTTCGGAGAACTCCAGCATCGACCGGTAGTGGGCGCTGCCCAGGTAGTAGCGCAGTTCGGCGGGCCGGACCCGCTGCAGCACCGCCGACATGGACAACACGTTGCCCAGCGACTTGCTCATCTTCTCGCCGCCCAGGGTGACCCAGCCGTTGTGCAGCCAGTACCGGGCGAACCCGTCGCCGGCGGCCCGGCTCTGCGCGATCTCGTTCTCGTGGTGCGGGAAGACCAGATCCATGCCGCCGCAGTGGATGTCGAACTCGGCCCCCAGGTAGGCGTGGGCCATCGCCGAGCATTCCAGGTGCCAGCCGGGCCGGCCGGGTCCCCACGGGGTGGGCCAGGATGGTTCGCCGGGTTTGGCCGCCTTCCACAGGGTGAAGTCGCGTTGGTCGCGTTTGCCGGTGGCCACGCCCTCGCCCTGGTGCACGTCGTCGACCCGGTGCCCGGACAGCTGCCCGTAGTCCGGGTAGCTGAGCACGTCGAAGTAGACGTCGCCGTCGCCGGTGTAGGCGTGCCCGCGTTCGATCAGCCGCGCGATCAGCTCGACCATCTGGGTGATGTGCCCGGTGGCGCGGGGTTCGGCCGATGGCGGCAGCACGCCCAGCGCGTCGTAGGCGGCGGTGAAGGCGCGCTCGTGGGTGGCCGCCCATTCCCACCAGGGCCGGCCCGCGGCGGCGGCCTTGTTGAGGATCTTGTCGTCGATGTCGGTGACGTTGCGGATGAACGCGACGTCGTAGCCGCGCGCGGTCAGCCAGCGGCGCAGCACGTCGAACGCCACCCCGCTGCGGATGTGGCCGATGTGCGGCAGCGCCTGCACGGTGGCGCCGCACAGGTAGATGGAGGCGTGGCCGGGCCGCAATGGGACGAAATCACGCACGGCACCGGTTGCCGTGTCGTGGAGCCGCAGGCGGGCGCGATCGGTCACGACGTGCCAGCTTACCTGGCTGGTGGGGGTGGTCAGCGCCAAGTTGCGGGCCCAGCCACCACCAGCGCGGTG
>PPEA01000873.1 GCA_002967005.1 Mycobacterium talmoniae | reverse complement strand
GGAGCTCGGCGGGCGTGGTGTTCGACGCCCTGGTCGCCGCGGTGCGCGACGCCGACGGCGAGCTGGCCGGGCTGGGGGCGCGGGACACGTTGCGCACCGAGATGGGCTATCCGCTGCACGGCCACGAACTCTCGGTGGACATCTCGCCGCTGCAGGCCCGCTGCGGCTGGGCGATCGGCTGGAAAAAGGACGCGTTTTTCGGCCGGGCGCGTTGCTGGCCGAGAAGGCGGCCGGCCCGCGGCGGCTGCTGCGTGGGCTGCGCGCGGTGGGCCGCGGGGTGCTGCGGCCGGGCCTGGCCGTGCTCGACGGGTCGACCACGGTGGGCCTCACCACCTCGGGCACGTTTTCGCCGACGCTGAAGGCCGGGATCGCGCTGGCGCTGATCGACGCCGACGCCGGCGTCGAGGACGGCCAGCACCTCAGCGTCGATGTGCGGGGCCGGGCGCTGGACTGCGAGGTGGTGCGGCCGCCGTTCGTGACAGCAAAAACCCGGTAGCGGCCGACGATACAATCGCTGCCATGGCGACCGTTGGCCCGGAAGGCGACCTCCTCGAGTTCACCGTTGCACGCAACCCGCGGCCGGCGACCGCGGAGGCCCGCGACGCGATCCTGGCCGACCCGGGGTTCGGCAAATATCACACCGACCACATGGTGTCGATCAACTACACCGCCGAGCGGGGCTGGCACGACGCGCAGGTGCTGGCCTACGGGCCGATCGAACTGGACCCGTCGGCGATCGTGCTGCACTACGCGCAGGAGATCTTCGAAGGCCTCAAGGCCTACCGCTGGACCGACGGGTCGGTGGTGTCGTTTCGGCCGGAAGCCAACGCCGCCCGGCTGCGGTCCTCGGCGCGTCGGCTGGCGATCCCGGAGTTGCCCGAGGAGCTGTTCATCGAGTCGCTGCGGCAGCTGATCGCCGTCGACGGCGCCTGGGTGCCCCCGGCCGGCGGGGAGGAGTCGCTGTATCTGCGGCCGTTCATCGTCGCCACCGAGCCGGGGCTGGGGGTGCGCCCGGCCCGCGAATACCGCTACCTGGTGATCGCGTCCCCGGCCGGGGCGTACTTCAAGGGCGGCGTCAAACCGGTCAGCGTGTGGCTGTCCACCGAGTACGTGCGGGCCTGCCCGGGTGGCACCGGGGCGGCCAAGTTCGGCGGCAACTACGCCGCGTCGCTGGTGGCCCAGGCGCAGGCCGCCGACCACGGCTGCGACCAGGTGGTGTGGCTGGACGCCACCGAACGCCGCTACATCGAGGAGATGGGCGGCATGAACCTGTTCTTCGTGTTCGGCAGCGGCGGGTCGGCGCGGCTGGTCACCCCGGAGCTGTCCGGGTCGCTGCTGCCCGGCATCACCCGGGATTCGTTGCTGCAGTTGGCCACCGACGCCGGATTCGCCATCGAGGAACGCAAGATCGACGTCGACGAGTGGCAGAAGAAGACCGCCGCGGGGGAGATCACCGAGGTGTTCGCCTGCGGCACCGCGGCGGTGATCACCCCGGTGTCGACCGTCAAGCACGCCGACGGCGAGTTCACCGTCGGCGACGGCCAGCCGGGGGAGGTGACGATGGCGTTGCGCGACACGTTGACCGGCATCCAGCGCGGCACCTTCGCCGACACCCACGGCTGGATGGCCCAGCTGGCAGCCCCGCCCGGCGGGCCAGCCCGCCCGCCC
>PPEA01000872.1 GCA_002967005.1 Mycobacterium talmoniae | reverse complement strand
CTCGGTGGCCGGGATCCCGTAGTAGTCGGCCAGCTCCGCCAGGATCTGCGGCCGTTCGTGGATTTTGCGATGGGTATCCAGCCGGAGTTCGGCGAGCGCCACGCGACGTCGAGGTTTTGCTTCACCCACTCCGACTGGGCGCCTTGCCCGTTGAGCAGCAACGGCTCCGAGCGCCCAGTCCCCTGGCGCCAGAGGTCGTCCACGGTCGCCAGTTGCCGCGCTCCCTTGGCCACCAGACGGGTCGCGTTGGGCTCGATGGTGAGAATGCCCTCCACGTCGCCGCGATTGAACAGCGCCAGGCCCGCCAGCACCGCCCCCTGGTGGATCTCGTAGTCCTTGTTGAACTCGATACCGTTCACGGCCGCGGCCAGCTGCGCCGAACGGTAGGCGTCGCTGTTGTTCGGTGGTGTCGCGATGGGTTTGCCGCGCAGATCGGCCGGGGTGCGATACGGGCTGTTGTCCGGGACGAGCCATCGCACATGGTTGTTCAGGCTGGTGCTGAACACGGTCAGCGCGGCGCCGGCGTTGTTGGCGACGACGGCGCCGATCGGTCCCATGCTCGCGGTGTTCAGCGCGCCCGACAGCAGCTTGTTTTGGACATCCCCCGGACCGGTGCCGGCCACGTAGGACACCGCCAGCGAGCCAAGCAGGCCGTACCGCTCCGCAATCGGCCGAATCACCGCGCCGGCGGTCCCCTTCTGGGTGTCTTCGACCTTGGCCCGCTTCTCCCGCGCGGTGGCGGCGCCGCACGACGCCAACACCGCGCTCAGCGCCACTCCGCCGAGCCCGGCGACACCGGCACGCAACAGCGTGCGGCGGTCAACCATCCCGTCCGACACCCGCACAACTCCTCGAACTCGTCGCGCGACGTCACCGCACCCGAGCAGGTTCTAGTTACCGAAATCCGACCGGGCGAAGGGGATTTCCCAGTTCCCGGCTATCAGACGCCACGGTAGAAGCGCGCCACCGCACCGTCAACGGATGTTGAACGTCCTACCGGGCACAAAAGCCGAGGCGGCCGCGCATGATCGTGCGGAATTGCAGTGCTTTGCCGCCGACCCGCGCCGTGGTGCGCGGTTTACTTCCGGCTGAGTTAAACGGGCCGGTGGATCAGCCCCGGCGGTGGGCTGCAAGCGATTGGCGGGCAGCAGATATCGTCAGCTAGGCCACGGGTGACACACGCTGGACACCGCGTTGTCCTGGTCGACCAGGCCTACGACGGTGTCCCGGTAGATGGCTTGCCGACGAGCCACCTCCGATGCGGCC
This sequence comes from Mycobacterium talmoniae, assembly GCA_002967005.1. GTDB lineage: Bacteria > Actinomycetota > Actinomycetes > Mycobacteriales > Mycobacteriaceae > Mycobacterium > Mycobacterium talmoniae. The sequence continues at coordinate 412 of PPEA01000872.1, read as the reverse complement.
ATGCCTGCCGGGCTCTCGCGGATATCACGCACCTGCGCCACCGCTTGTTTACCCAGCGCGGCGATACGCTGCGCGTGCGGCGCCAGCTCAGCGACAGATATCCGCGATGAGTAGGACTGGAGGTGATCGGACCAATCCTGGTAGTCGCCGAAAGTCGGCTCGTCCCGGGTGATCGACTGCGGATCGAGCAGGGCCTGGTGCTCGAAGAGAAACCTCACCAGGCGTCGGCGGTGCGACAGTCCGCCCTGAATTGCCGTGACGGCCATAAATAGATCGGGAGCCCAAAGGCCGCGGTGAAGACCACCAGCAGGGCCACCATCGGCACGGTGCGCGGCGGCGACGCCGCGCTGACATCCTGGTCGAGCGCCGGCGCACGGATCGGGGCCGACCGCCGCGCGCAGCAATTCCAGGC
>PPEA01000871.1 GCA_002967005.1 Mycobacterium talmoniae | reverse complement strand
ACCAGCACCAGCGCCGCGGCCGCATCGACCCGACGCCCGCGAACACCAGCGCGGCGCCAACCGCGCAGTGCCCCAACGTGATCGCGCCGATCCCGACGGCGGTGACGATGGCCAAAAACAGGTTGTAGAACCCCTGGTTGAACGCCAGCGGTTTGGTGGTCTCGGCCTCCTCCGCGGTAGTGCCGAACGCGGCCCGGGTGCGCGGCGCGGTCCACCGCAGCGACTCCAGCACGAAAATGTAGACGTGCAGCACCGCGGCCAGCGCGGCGAAAATCAAACCGGCGACAAGCATGACCGCCATTTAACCCGCCGGCCGGGATACGTACGGGATAACCCTCGTCGAACGTGTACTCAGCGCGAAAAATCCGCCCGAAATTCGGGCTGAGTACACGCTCGGCGGTGCGGGTTCAGCCGCCCACCCGCGCCCGCAGCTGCCGTTTGAGCACCTTGCCGTAGCAGTTCTTGGGTAACTCCTCGACGAACACGTAGCGCTTGGGCCGTTTGAACCGGGCGATGCGCGCCAGCAGGTGCGCGTCCAAGGCGGACTCGTCGGCGCTGCCCACCACGAACGCGACCACGATCTCCCCCCACTCCGGGTCCGGCGCCCCGATCACCGCGGCCTCGGCGACACCGGGATGCTGCAGCAGCGCCTCCTCTACCTCCCGCGGGTAGATGTTGCTGCCGCCGCTGATCACCACGTCCTTGGAGCGGTCGTGCAGGGTGAGGTAGCCGCCGCCGGCGAAGCAGCCCAGGTCTCCGGTGTGCAGCCAGCCGTCCCGCAGCGTCGCGGCGGTGGCGTCGGGATCGTTCCAATAGCCGGACATGACCACGTCGCCGCGGCACACGATCTCGCCGACCTCGCCGCACGCGGCCGGGATGCCGTCGTCACGCAGCACCGCGACCTGCACCCCGGAGCGGGGGTAGCCGACCGACCCCAGCAGCGCCTCGTTGTCGGCGTCGTGGTCGGCGCGGGGCAGCCCGGTAATGGTCATCGGCGCCTCGCCCTGGCCGTAGATCTGGGCGAAGACCGGGCCGAACGCGGCCATCGCCTTCTTGAGGCTGTCGACATACATCGGGCCGCCGCCGTAGATGATCGTCCGCAGCTGACGCGGGCAGGCCCGGCCGGTCGCGATCAGCCGCTGCACCATGGTCGGCGCCAAAAAGGCGCTGCAGCTGCGATGCTGGTCGCACAGGTCGAGGAATTCGTCCGCGTTGAACCCGTGCGACGCCGGGATCACCTGCCGCGCACCGCGCGCGACATAGGCCGGAATGTAGAGGCCCGACCCGTGCGACATCGGTGCGGCGTGCACCAGGGCGCAGTCCTGGTCGGGGTCGTCGATATCGGCCAGGTGCGCGAGCGTCATCGCCATCAGGTTGCGGTGGCTCAGCATCGCGCCCTTGGCGCGCCCGGTGGTGCCGCTGGTGTAGAACAGCCATGCCAGCGTCGACGGGTCGGTGTCCGGCGGCGCGGCCGGATCCGCCGCGAGCCGACGCGAGTACGCCTCGGTGGCCACGGATTCCACCGGCATGTCGGTCACCGCGGCGAGTTGGGCGGCGATGGTCGGCGAGGCGAACACCTGCGCGACGCCGGCGTCGGTGAGGATCTGCGCCATCTCGCGGGGATGCAGCTTGTAGTTCAGCGGCACCGCCACCGCGTCGGCCGCCCAGATCCCGAAGAACAG
>PPEA01000870.1 GCA_002967005.1 Mycobacterium talmoniae | reverse complement strand
AGAGGTCTCGGCGTACCGGCGCAGCCCCCGGGCGCCGGCCCCGGGCGCCAGTGACTGACCGGCGGCCACGATCCGGGAAGATCTAGACCATGACGATCCTCGACGAGTTGGACTGGCGTGGGCTGATCGCGCAGTCCACCGACCTCGACGCGCTGGCCGCCGCGACCGCGCAGGGACCCCTCACCCTGTATGCCGGGTTCGACCCGACCGCGCCCAGCCTGCACGCCGGCAACCTGTTGCCGCTGCTGGCGCTGCGCCGTTTCCAACGCGCCGGGCACCGCCCCATCGTGTTGGCCGGCGGGGCGACCGGCATGATCGGCGACCCCCGCGAGGCCGGTGAGCGCACCCTCAACACCGCCGACACCGTCGCCGAGTGGACCGAGCGAATCCGCGGACAATTGGAACGCTTCGTCGACTTCGACGACACCCCGACCGGTGCGATCATTGAGAACAATCTCACGTGGACCCGCGAGCTGTCCGCGGTGGAGTTCCTCCGCGACGTCGGCAAGCACTTCTCGGTCAACGTGATGCTGGATCGCGACACCATCCGACGGCGCCTGGACGGCGAAGGCATCTCCTACACCGAATTCAGCTACATGCTGCTGCAGGCCAACGACTACGTCGAACTGCACCGGCGGCACGGGTGCGCACTGCAGATCGGCGGATCCGACCAGTGGGGCAACATCATCGCCGGGGTGCGCCTGGTGCGCCAGCGGCTGGGCGCGACCGTGCACGCGCTGACCGTGCCGCTGGTGACCGCCGCCGACGGCACCAAGTTCGGCAAGTCCACCGGCGGCGGCAGCCTGTGGCTGGATCCCGAGCTGACCAGCCCGTACGCCTGGTACCAGTACTTCGTCAACACCGCCGACGCCGACGTCATCCGCTACCTGCGCTGGTTCACCTTCCTGTCCGCCGACGAACTCGCGGAGTTGGCGGCGCGACCGCGGACCGGCCCCAGGAGCGCGCCGCCCAGCGGCGGCTGGCCCGCGAGTTCACCACGCTGGTGCATGGCGAGGCGGCCACCGCGGCGGTCGAGCACGCCAGCCAGGCGTTGTTCGGCCGGGGGGAGCTGTCCCGGCTCGACGAGGCCACGCTGGCGGCCGCGCTGCGGGAGACCTCGGTGGCCCAGCTGGCGCCCGGCGGTCCGGACGGCATCGTGGATTTGCTGGTCGCCACCGGACTCTCGGCGAGCAAGGGCGCGGCGCGACGCACGATCGGCGAGGGCGGGGTGTCGGTCAACAACGTCCGGATCGACAGCGACGAGTGGGTGCCGCAGCGCTCCGACTTCCTGCACGACCGGTGGCTGGTGCTGCGCCGCGGCAAGCGCAACGTGGCCGGCGTCGAGCGCACCGGTTGATCTTGAAGGAGGTCGAATAATGCCTTCTAGCAGCCAATTTGACTCGGTGTTTCCACTCGCGTAACTTATGCATCGTCGTTGCGACGCGGTTAGCCCGCAGAGCGCGACGGCGTCCCAGAGGAGACACCACTTCGGTGGGGTTCCTCACTGTCCGCACTGCCGATGCGCGGCTAATCGCCGCGGGTCGTCTGCGCGGTCGGAACGGGTGTGTTGTTTGAGAACTCAATAGTGTGTTTGGTGGTTTTTGTTTGTTGTTGTTTTTTGCCATGCCCTTGGCCACCCCGTGTTGGGGGTGTGGTGTTTTTTGTGTCAGATGTTTGTTGTCTGAT
>PPEA01000087.1 GCA_002967005.1 Mycobacterium talmoniae | reverse complement strand
CGGCGACACCGAGGACGGTGGCCCCGGCCCGCTTGGCCAGCTGCACCGCGACGGTGCCGACACCGCCGGCGGCCGCGGTGACGGCCACGGTGTCGGCGGGGGTCGAACGCCACCGCCCGCACCGCGGCGTAGGCGGTGCTGCCGGCCACGAACAGCGAGCCGGCGACCTCCCAGGGCACCGCCGCGGGTTTGGCGGTGAGCTGGTCGGCGGGCACCGCGACGAATTCGGCGTGGCTGGCCCGGGCGTTGGTGAACCCGAGCACCTCGTCGCCGACCGCGAACGTGTCGACACCGGCGCCGAGTTCGGCGACCACGCCGGCCAGGTCGCTGCCCTGCCCGGACGGGAAGGTGGCCGGAAACCGGTCGTGCAGCGCGCCCTTGCGGATCATCGCCTCGCCCGGGTTGATGCCGGCGGCCTTGACCCGCACCACCACCTGCCCGGCGGCCGGTACCGGGCGGGGGACGTCGCGAACCTCGAGCACGTCGATGTCGCCGTAGTGATCGAACTGCACCGCTTTGGTCATGGGTGCTAGGACAACCGCGGCCGGCGCGCTATTCCCCCGGTCTAGCCGAACCGCCCGGAGATGTAGTCCTCGGTTTCCTTGCGGCTCGGGTTGGAGAAGATCTTCTCGGTGTCGTCGATCTCGATCAACCGACCGGGTTTGCCGACCGACTCCAGGTTGAAGAACGCGGTCTGGTCGCTCACCCGGGCGGCCTGCTGCATGTTGTGGGTGACGATGACGATGGTGTAGTCCTGCTTGAGCTCGGCGATCAGCTCCTCGATGGCCATCGTCGAGATCGGGTCCAGCGCCGAACACGGCTCATCCATCAGCAGCACATCGGGCTGCACGGCGATGGCCCGGGCGATGCATAACCGCTGCTGCTGCCCGCCGGACAGCCCGCCGCCGGGCCGGTCCAGCCGGTCTTTGACCTCATTCCACAGGTTCGCGCCCTTGAGCGCGTACTCGGCCGTCTCGTCGAGCACCCGCCGGTTGCGCACCCCCTGCAACTTCAGCCCGGCGACGACGTTGTCGCGAATCGTCATGGTGGGGAACGGGTTCGGCCGCTGGAACACCATCCCGATGGCGCGCCGCACCCCGACCGGGTCGATCCCCGACGCGTAGATGTCCTCGTCGTCGAGCAGCACCGAGCCGGACACCCGGGCGCCGGGGATCACCTCGTGCATCCGGTTCAGGGTGCGCAGCACGGTGGTCTTGCCGCAGCCCGACGGCCCGATGAACGCGGTCACACTGCGGGGCGGCACCGGCAGCGACACGTCGGCCACCGCGTGAAACGACCCGTAGTAGATGTTGACCTCTTTGAGGTCTAACCGCTTGGCCACCGATAACTCCTAAATCTTCCTCTGAGCAAAGACTCTAGCGACCAGCCTGGCTCCGACATTCAGTATGCCGATCAGCGCGATCAGCGTCAGGGCGGCACCCCATAGCCGGTCGGTGGGCACCGGGTTGGCACCCGCGCCGGCCGACGTCTGGTCGTACATCATGCCGGGCAGCGAACCCATGAACCCGGAGAACAGGTTGAAGTTCATCGCCTGGGAGTAGCCCACCAGGACCAGCAGCGGCGCCGTCTCCCCCATCACCCGCGCCAGGGCCAGCAGGATGCCGGTGAGGATGCCGGACAGCCCGGTCGGCATCACAATGCGGACAATGGTTTTCCATTTCGAGACGCCCAGCGCGTAGCTCGCCTCCCGCAGGTCCATCGGGACGGTCCGCAGCATCTCCTCGGTGGCCCGCACGATCACCGGGACCATCAGCAGCACCAGCGACAACGACACCGCGAACCCGGAGCGCTGCAGGCCCAGGGTGGCCACCCACAGCGCGTAGATGAACAGGGCGGCCACGATGGAGGGCAGCCCGGTCAGGACGTCGACCACGAAGGTGGTCAGCTTGGCCAGCCGGGTGCCGCCGCCGTATTCCACCAGGTAGATCGCCACGAAGATCCCGACCGGGATGGCGATGGCCGCACACGCCAGTCCCTGCAGCACGGTGCCGACGATGGCGTGATAGGCACCGCCGCCGGGCACGAAGGCCGTCATCTCGGCTTGGGAATGGGTCCACCACCCACTGGCGGTGACGGCGCGGAATCCCTTGACCACCACCGCATACAGCACCCGCACCAGCGGCACCAGGGCGATCACCATCGCCAAGGTCACCAGCGCGGTCGCGGTGTGGTTGGCCATCCGACGGCGCAGGCTGACGCCCGCGAAACCGCGCGCCTTGACCGGCCGGTCCAGCAGCGTCGTCATCGGTACCCCTGGCGGGCGATCGCCGTCCGGGCCAACCCGTTGACCACGAACGTCAACACGAACAACACCAGCCCCGCTGCGATGTAGGCGCCGGCCTTGTACTGGTCGTTGAATTCGGAGGCGGTGGCGGCGATCTTGCTGGCGAAGGTGTCGCCGCCGTCGAACAGCGACCACCGGAACGCTTTCTGGGTGCCGCGCAAGATGATCAGCATCGCGACCGTCTCGCCCAGCGCGCGCCCCAGACCCAGCATGCAGCCGCTGATGTAACCGGACCGCCCGAACGGCAGCACCGTGGTCTTGACCACTTCCCAGCGGGTGGCGCCCAGCGCCAGCGCGGCCTCGATCTGGCCGTGCGGGGTTTGGGCGAACACTTCGCGGGTGACCGCGGCGATGATCGGCAGGATCATCACCGCCAGCACGATCCCGCCGGTGAAGATGGTGCCGCCGCCGGCCACCGACGCGTTGCCGGTGGCGAACAGGAAGAACCCGCCCAGGTGCTCGTTGAGCCAGGTCGCGCTCGGCCGCAGCTGCGGCGCCAGCACGTACAGACCGAAGGCGCCGTAGATGATCGAGGGCACCCCGGCGAGCAGGTCGACCAGGTAGGCCAGCGGTCCGGCCAGCTGCCGCGGCGCGTACTGGGTGAGGTACAGGGCCACGCCCAGCGCGATCGGCATCGCCAGGACCAGTGCGAACAGCGAGACCAGCACCGTCACCTGCAACAGGTCCGCGATGCCGAAGTGCATTGCCGCGGTGTCGGTGGTGACCCATCGGCCGCCGTAGGTGAAGAAGTTCTCCCGGTTACGGGCCAGCGCCGGGATCGCCCGCCACAGCAAAAACCCGCCGATCGCCGCGATCAGGATCACCAGCAGCACCCCGGACCCCTCGGCGAAGATACCAAAGAGCTTGTCCCCCACATGCATCCGCGCAATGCGGGAGGGCCGCGCCAGCGCGGCGCGCGACGTCGGGGTGCCCGTCACGACGGTCGCACCGGAATCAGCACCCTCCCTGTTCATCGCACCCGCTGGGGCAGCTCGGCTAGCCGATGGCGTCGATCGCGCTGACCAGGCGCTCTTTGAACCGTTCCGGCAGCGGGATGTACCCGGCCGCGGCCAGCCCGCCCTGGCCGTTGTTGGCGGCCACGGTCAAAAACGACCGCACCGCGGCGGAGGTGTCGGGGGCATACCCCTTGGAGCAGACGATTTCGTAGGTCGCCAGCACCAGCGGGCAGGCGCCGCCGCCTTGGCGCCGTACAGCGAGTTCAGGTCCAGCCGCAGATCGTTGCTGCCCTCGGTCTCGAACGTGGCGGCTTCGATCGCGGCCCGCGCCGAGCTGTCGGTGAGCGGCACCGCCCCGGCGCCGGAGTCGAGCTGGGCGATCCGCAGGTTGGCCTGGTCGGTGAAGCCCTGCTCGACGTAGCCGATGCGCCCGGGGTGGTCTGCACCGCCTGCACCACCCCCGCCGACTTGTCCGCGCCCTCGCCGACGCCGCCGGCGAACTCGCTGCCGGCGCCCTTGGTCCAGCTTTGCGGGGCGGTCGCGGCCAGGTACTGCTGGAAGTTGTCGGTGGTGCCCGAGGAGTCCGACCGGTAAATGGGGGTGATCTTGGTGGCGGGCAGGGCGGCGCCGGGGTTCAGCGCGCCGATCGCCGGGTCGTTCCAGGCGGTGACGGCGCCGCTGAAGATCTTGGCCAGCACGTCGCCGTTGAGCACCAGCGTGTCGACGCCGTCGAGGTGGTATGCCAGCCCGATCGGCCCGAACACCAGCGGCAGATGCCACGCCGGGTTGCCGCCGCAGCGTTTGGCCGCCGCCGGCACCTGCTCGGGGGTCAGCGTCGAGTCGGATCCGGCGAAGTCCACGTGGTTGGCGATGAATTGGTCGCGGCCCGCGCCCGAGCCGGTGGGGTTGTAGGACACGTTTTTGGTGCCGCACGCCTGCGCCCACGCCTGGTTGAACAACGCGATCGCGTTCTGCTGGGAGGTCGATCCTTCGGCGGTCAACGCGTTCTTGCCGGCGCAGCGGCCGCGCCGGCCGCCGCCGAGGTGTCGGGTGCCGCGTCGTTGTGGTCGCTGCCGCATCCGCTCAGGCTGAGCGCGGCGATCGTCGTCGCCACCAACGCCGTGCTAACCGTGTTGAGCTTCACCGATTCTCGCTTTCTGCGTTTGCTTCGCTGGTGCGGTAGCAGCTTGGGAAGACCCTTGGCGATGGTAGCGCGGCCCTCAGCCGCCGCGGTTCAACGGTCGGCCGCGTAGGCGGTGTCGACGCTGTGCACCGCGAAACCCAGCCGCTGATAGGTGCGCACCGCCGCGGTGTTGTCGGATTCGACGTAAAGCATCACCACCGGCTGCGCTGCGTCGGCGAGCCGGCGGGCCAGCCACGCCACGCCCACCGACGTTAACAGCGCGCCCAGGCCGCGGCCGTGGGCGGCCGGGTCGACGCCCACCACGTACACCTCGCCCAGCCCGGGCTCGTCGGGGTGCACCTTGGTCCAGTGAAAGCCCAGCAGGGTCGCATTGTCCTGCCCGAACGCCAGGAACAGGCCGGCCGGGTCGAACCACGGTTCGGCGCGGCGCTCGTCGAGCTGGGTCTGCGTCCAGCCGCCCTGTTCGGGATGCCAGGCGAACGCGGCGTTGTTGACCCGCAGCAGTTCGGCGTCGTCGCCGCTGCCGGCGTAGGTGCGGATCCGCACCCCGTCGGGCAGCTCGGGGTCGGGCACGTCGCGCAGCGAACGGCGCATCTGCATCAGCTCCCGCACCGGGTGCAGCCCCAGCGCGGCGGCCGTCGCCGCGGCCGGCGGCAGCGTGCCGTGCGCCCAGAACT
>PPEA01000869.1 GCA_002967005.1 Mycobacterium talmoniae | reverse complement strand
CGGCGGGCACGGCGTAGTCGGCGACCACGCCGGCGGCCGACGACGTGGTGAGCAGCACCGTCGGCGACGCGTCGCGCAGCACCGCGCTCACCCGCTCATCGGTGGCACCGCCCATCGGCACCGATAACGGCACCGCGATCAGCCCGGCCTGCAACGATCCGAGGAACGCCACCACGTACTCGAGCCCCTGGGGCGCCACAATGACGGCCCGGTCCCCCGAGACGGCGTGTCCCCGCAGCTCGTCGGCGAGGCTGAGCACCCGGCGATACAGCTGCGCCCAGGTCAAGGTCTGGGCAACACCGTCCCAGTCGTGGTCGTAATCGATGTAGGTGAACGCGTCGTCGTCGGGCTGCAGGCTGGCACGCTCGCGCAGCACGCCGGTGAGCGAAGTGTCGGTCATGGGGCGGTACCTTCCTGTCGGCGGCCGGTGCTCGGCCGCCCGGCCGAGCCTGGGACCGCTGCGCGCGAACCACTCTGGGCGATCCACTCGGTGGTGAAGCGCTGGGCGGCCAGAATCCCGTCCGGAAGTTGGCCGCCGATGAACCGCTCGACGGTCCCTCCCAGCAACGGGACCCTGACCTCCACCGTAGCGGTGCAGGTCAGCTGGGACCCGGTGTTCGCTGGGACCAGCTCAACCAGGCCCAGCCCGGACAGCGGCGCGCCGCGCAGCACAAAACCGATCTCGCCGTGGACCCGGCCGTTTGCACCGCGACGCCACGTTTCGGTGTGCCGTATCTGCAGGGCACCGTGGTGCAGCTGGGTGACCATCCGGGGCAGCCGGTCGCGCAGCGGTGTCAACGTCATGACCACCCGCACGGTGTCGTCGGCGTCCACCGTCAACGTGTCCAGCGTTGCCGGGCCGCTGTCGTTGACCGCCAGTCTGGCCCGCCAGTACGCCTCGCTGCTGAACGCGGAGTGGAATTGCTCGACGCTGGCCGGGGATTCGGCGCTCAGATCTATGGAACGGGGCATGGTGGGTCCTAGTCGATGATCCCGGTCAGGTCAAAGTCGGTCAGCGTCTTCGCCACCAGGTCACGCAAATCGCTGCTCAGGTTGTCCGTGCCGGGTTCGTAGCCGCGCACCGCGATGAACAATTTGCCGCCGATCCGTCCCGACGTGAGGTGCAACTCTCCGTATTTGAGCTCGGGGCTGCGTCGGGTGAGGTTTTGCGCCACCAGCCGCACCGAGAAATAGTCGGCCGCGGTGCCGTCCACGCACGCCGTGGCGGGGTCGAGATCACCGAGATTCGAGCACCCGACCGGCAATGCGGCCGCGCCCACGGTGTCGGCCGGCAATCGTTTGACGATCGCCTTGGGCGTCAACGGGATCAGCGGCAGCGCGCCCTCCTGCTCGGCGAAGTTACCCAGCCCCAGCGCCAGCGCCTCTTTGATGCGGCGCCGGACTTCCCGCAGGTCCGTCGTGACCGCGGCGGGGTCGACGACCACATCGATGGATTTCAGCGCGTTGGCGCGGGTGTCGTTGTCGGCGCGGTCGTTGACCGGGTAGGTCAACGTCACCCAGCCGTCGTCGGCACGCACCCGGCCGCTGCGTTGGGCGAGTTTCGCCGCGAACCCGGCGAAAAGCGAGTTACTGGTGCCGCCCAGGGCTTGCGCCCGCGCGTCCCAGTCGGCGACATCGAGGTAGACCGTCGCGGTGGGCACCGCCACCGGCGTGTCCCGGTCACCCGGCG
>PPEA01000868.1 GCA_002967005.1 Mycobacterium talmoniae | reverse complement strand
GCCGCGGCTCTGGTGGCGCCCGCCGACGCGCTGGCGGTGCGGGTGGGGGTGGCCGTCATCGGCGCGATCATCGTCTTCGCGCTGATGATGGTGGCCCGCTCGCTGAACCGCCGTCCCCAGCACTAAGCGCACCGCGCGTCCCTTGGCGGGTGGCACAACCGGTATCCCCTACCGTGGTTGTGGAAACTAATCCCCCACGGAAGGGTCAGAGTGAGCCGACTCGATGAACTGCGACGCTCCTCACCGCTCGCACTACTGGTGGGCATCGCAGCGGCCAGCGTCGGCGTCATCTACGGCTACGACCTGTCCAACATCGCCGGCGCGCTGCTGTTCATCGAAGACGATTTCCACCTGTCCTCGGTGGAGCAGGAGATGGTGGCCACCGCGGCGGTGATCGGCGCCATCGGCGGGGCCGCCGGCGGCGGCTGGCTGGCCAACCTGATCGGCCGCAAGAAGTCCATGGTCGCGGTGGCCGCCGCCTACGCGGTGTTCGCGGTGCTGGGCGCGCTATCGGTGTCGCTGCCGATGCTGGTGGTGGCGCGGCTGCTGCTGGGGGTGACGATCGGGGTGTCGGTGGTCGTCGTTCCGGTGTTCGTGGCCGAGTCGGTGCCGGCCGCGGTGCGCGGCTCCCTACTGGTGGCCTACGGGTTCACCTCGGTGATCGGCATCATCGCCGGCTACCTGGTGGCGTTCGCACTGGCCGGCACCCACAACTGGCGGTTGATGCTGGGCCTGGCCGCGATCCCCGCCGTGCTGGTGATCCTGCTGCTGGCCCGGGTGCCCGACAGCGCCCGCTGGTACATGCTCAAGGGCCGGGTCGCCGACGCCCGGGAGACGCTGCGGCGGGTGGAACCCAAATCCGACGCTGAAACCGAGCTGGCGGAGATCGCGCGCGCCCTGCAAGAAGAGGAACAGGAGCACGTCGGGGTGCTACGGGAGATGCTGCAGCTCCCGTACCTGCGGGCCACGATCTTTGTGGTGCTGCTCGGCTTCTTCATCCAGATCACCGGGATCAACGCCATCGTCTACTACAGTCCGCGGCTATTCGAGAAGATGGGCTTCACCGGCAACTTCGCGTTGCTGGTGTTGCCGGCGCTGGTCCAGGTCGCGGCGTTGGGCGTGATGTTCGTGTCGCTGATCCTGGTCGACCGGGTCGGTCGGCGGCCGATCCTGCTGCTGGGGATCACCGTGATGATCGCGGCCAACGGCATCCTGATCGGGGTGTTCGCGGCCGGGTCGCTGTTCGGGGACGCGCTCGCGACGTTCAAGTTCGTCGGGGTGCTGCTGTTCACCGTCGGGTACACGTTCGGCTTCGGTTCGCTGGTGTGGGTGTACGCCGGGGAAAGCCTGCCGTCACGGCTGCGGTCGATGGGCTCCAGCGCGATGCTCACCTCGAACCTGGTCGCCAACGCGATCATCGTCGGGGTGTTCCTGACGATGCTCACCCGGCTCGGCGGCGCGGCCACCTTCGCCGTGTTCGGGGTGCTGGCCACGCTGAGCTTCGGCTTCGTCTACCGGTACGCCCCGGAGACCAAAGGCCGCCAGCTCGAAGACATCCGGCACTTCTGGGAGAACGGCGGCCGCTGGCCCGAGCTGGCCTTCGAGCCGCGCCACGAGGTCACGGAGACGGTGTGACCCTGCTCGGGGCGGCCGCGTCGTGCTCGCCGGGCGGGTGTGTCGCCCCGGCTGGGTGCAGATCTC
>PPEA01000867.1 GCA_002967005.1 Mycobacterium talmoniae | reverse complement strand
TTGCTGCTCGGAACGACGATCCCGGTGGATCGGGCGGCTCCCACGACACGTACCCGACGGCGGCGCGCGCCAGTGCGGTTTGCCGCCGAAGCTGTGCGGCGCGTCGCTCGGCGCTCCCCCGCTAGCGCCGCGGGCGCCTTCGGACAAGAACCCGAGCAGATCGTGGCGGGTGATCACCCCGACGGGTTTGCCCTCCTCGACCACCATCACCGCGTCCTGCTCCCGCAGCGCCTTGGCGGCCGCGCTGACCAATTCACCGGCCCCGATCAGCGGCAGCGGCGGGCTCATGTGTTGGGCCACCGCGTCGGCCAGGCTGGCGCGGCCCTCGAACACCGCCGACAACAGTTCCCGTTCGGAGACGCTGCCGGCCACCTCACCGGCCATCACCGGCGGTTCGGCCCCGACCACCGGCATCTGCGACACCCCGTACTCGCGCAGGATGCTGATCGCGTCGCGCACCGTCTCCGACGGGTGCGTGTGCACCAGGTCGGGCAGCGCACCGGATTTTCCGCGCAGCACATCCCCGACGGTGGGTTGTGCGGTCGAGCCGTCCAGTCGGGTGCGCAGGAAGCCATACGACGACATCCAGGCGTCGTTGAAGATCTTCGACATGTAGCCGCGGCCGCCGTCGGGCAGCAACACCACCACCAGCGCGTCGGGCCCGGCGCGTTCGGCGACCCGCAGCGCGGCCACCACCGCCATCCCGCAGGATCCGCCGACCAGCAGCGCCTCCTCCCGGGCCAGCCGCCGGGTCATGTCGAACGAGTCGGCGTCGGACACCCCGATGATCTCGTCGGGCACCGCGGGGTCGTAGGCCGCCGGCCAGAAGTCCTCGCCCACCCCCTCGACCAGGTAGGGCCGGCCGGTGCCGCCGGAATACACCGAACCCTCCGGGTCGGCGCCGATGATGCGCACCGCGCCGCCGGACACCTCCTTGAGGTAGCGGCCGGTGCCGGTGATGGTGCCGCCGGTGCCGATGCCGGCGACGAAATGGGTGACCTTGCCGTCGGTGTCGGCCCAGATCTCCGGGCCGGTGGTCTCGTAGTGGCTGTCCGGGCCCGCCGGGTTGGAGTACTGGTCGGGTTTCCAGGCGCCGTCGATCTCGGTGACCAGCCGGTTGGACACGCTGTAGTAGCTGTCCGGGTGATCCGGCGGCACCGCGGTCGGGCACACCACCACCTCGGCGCCGTAGGCGCGCAACACATTCTGTTTGTCTTCGCTGACCTTGTCCGGGCAGACGAACACGCACTTGTAGCCGCGGTGCTGGGCGACCAGCGCCAGGCCGACCCCGGTGTTGCCGGAGGTGGGTTCGACGATCGTGCCGCCGGGTTTGAGCTGCCCGCTGGCCTCCGCGGCGTCGATCATCTTGATCGCGATGCGGTCCTTGGAGCTCGCGCCGGGGTTGAGGTATTCGATCTTGGCCACCACCCGACCGGACCCGGGCGGCACGACCGAGTTCAGCTGGACCAGCGGGGTGTTGCCGATGAGTTCACTGATGTGGCGCGCGATCCGCATGGCTACATCGTCGCAGGTGCGCTCAGCCGCACCGCGCCCGGCGCTAGCTAGCCGGTGGCTTCCCGGATGTATTCGCCGATCTGCCGCAGCGAGCGGGTCGCCTCCGGCACCAGTGGCGCGGCGAGCTGGAACACGTGCATCTGGCCGGGCCACACCCGCAGCTCCACCGGCACCGGGGCCGCGGCAGGGTGCGCGCG
>PPEA01000866.1 GCA_002967005.1 Mycobacterium talmoniae | reverse complement strand
GCCGGGCCGGCGGCTGGCGGCGGTTCGTTTTCGCGGCCACGTTCGGCCTGGTCAACCTGGGGCCCTCCCCGGCCGAACGCCAGGAGGCCGAGTTCGAGGCGACCATCGCGACCGCGTTCCGCGGCAGCTACAAGGTCGGTGTCCTCGGCAAGGGCGGAGTGGGCAAGACCAGCGTCGCCGCCAGCGTGGGATCGATCTTCGCCCAGCTGCGGCGCGCCGACCGGGTGGTGGCCGTCGATGCCGACACCGCGTTCGGCCGGCTATCCAGCAGGGTCGATCCCGCCGCGCCCAGCTCGTACTGGGATCTGGCGACGGATAAGAACCTGGAGTCGTTCGCCGATGTCAGCGCCCGCGTCGGCAACAATGCCGCCGGGTTGTACGTGCTGGCCGGGGAGCCGGCGACGGGTCGGCGCCGGGTGATCGATGCCGCCCTGTACCGGGAAGCCGCGCTGCGGCTGGACCGGCACTTCACCATCTCCATCATCGACTGCGGTTCGACGATGGACGCACCGGTGACGCAGGAGGCGTTGCGCGACCTGGACGCGCTGATCGTGGTGTCGTCGCCGTGGGCGGATGCGGCGTCGGCGGCCGCCAAGACCATGGAGTGGCTGGCCGACCGCGGCCAGACCGACCTGCTGCAACGCACCGTCGTGGTGCTCAACGATTCCGACGGGCACGCCGACAAACGGACCCGCTCGGTGCTGACGCAGCAGTTCCACAGTCACGGCCAGGCGGTGGTCGAGGTGCCGTTCGATCCGCATCTGCGGCCCGGCGGCGTCATCGATGTGGCGAGCGAGATGGCGCCCGAGACCCGCGGCAAATTCCTACAGATCGCCGCGATCGTCGCGCAGCACTTCGCCACCCGTCCCCCGCGCGAGAGCGGCCCCACCAGCGCTGAACAATCGTGACCCGGACGTCCTCGCCGGGCCGATACAGTTACTGACGATGACCGAACCCCACTACCCGAAAACCCTTACCGTGCGCTGCGACGGTGCGGTGTACGCGTTTACGCCGGATCGCGACACGGTGGTGATCGGCCGCGGCGATCAGGCCGATGTGCATGTGGGTGATCCGCGGATCTCCCGGGCGCACGTCCGACTGGAGCCCCGGCGGGGGCGCTGGTTCGCCGTCGACAACGGCAGCCTCAACGGCATCTACGTCAACGGTGAACGCCGGGATTCGGTGGAGATCTACGACGGGCTGCGGTTGTATGTGGGCAGCCCGGACGGCACCTACATCGACTTCTCGTTCGACGAGGACGTCGAGATCACCGAGGTGGTGCGGACCCGGAGCGGCATCGACGACACGACGGAAACCGACATCGACCCCGGCGTGCTGCGGGCCGGGGCGGCCGCGGCCAGCCGCCGCCGTGAACTGGAGATCACCCAGCGCAACCTCGCCAAGTACAAGATCATCAACGCCGGTGCACTGATTGCGTTCGAGAAGGGCCGCAGCTGGCCGCGGGAGCGGACCCGGGCCAAGCTGGAAGAGGTGCTGCAATGGCCGGCGGGCACCATCGAGCAGATCCGCAACGGCGGTGCCGTGCCCGGCGCCGACACCGCGCACCCGTCGGATGAGGGCCAGGCGTCGCTGATCGTCGACGCCGCCGAGGTGGCGATGAAGACGTTTGCCGCCGCCGTGGACGCGTTGCCGCCGAGCGACTCGCCGGAGTTCCCCGAGCGGATCTCGGTGATCGTGGCCGACCTGCGTGAGCTGGAGGATGTGGTGGCCCG
>PPEA01000865.1 GCA_002967005.1 Mycobacterium talmoniae | reverse complement strand
CGAGTTCGACGGTGGCCAGCGCCATCACCAGCGCCGCCACCGCCAGGGCGGCCATTGCGGCGTGATCGGTGTTCAGCGTCTCACCGAGCACCGACCACCCCCAGCACGGCCGCCACCACCGGCTGAGACACCTCCAGGGTCGGCATCGACGCGGTCAGAGCGCCGGCCCGGAACGCGGACTGTTCCCACGCGAAACCCCCCAGCGCGACCAGCACCCAGACATACAGCTCGGGTGTCCGGAGCGCCGCCACGGGGCCGTGACCGAGCTGGGCGACAACCCCCTTGGTGAGGACGGCGAACACCGCCCACAGCGAACCCGACACGAAGGCGAACAGCGCCGCGGCCAGGGCACCGCCCCGGATCCGGGCAACGACGACGCAGCCAACCAGCAGTGGCCCCAGCACCGCCGCCACCACCGCCCAGGTCTGCAGCGAGGCGCGCGCCTGACCCGCCTGCGGGTTGCCGACGGTGACGATCACGATCACCGCGGCGGTCAGCACGACGGCCCAGACCCACTCCCGACCGGTCACCCTGCGGTGCGCCAACTTCGCGCTGATCGGCAGCGCGAACAACAGCGACAGCACCAGCAATGCCTGCACCAGCAGCACCGACCCTTGCCCCAGCGCGGCCGCCTGCAACGCGATGCTCACCACCAGCATCAGCGCGCCCCACCGCCACCGTCGATTCCGGAACAATGTCGCGAACAGTTCGAGGTTGCTTCTCGCCGTGTCGGTGAGGCGGTGCGTCGCACGCTGCTGGAGGACGTCGCCGAGCGCGACGCACAGCGCGGAACTCAACGCGAGCAGGGCAGCGATCTCTGCTTTGGGCATAAACAACTTTCCATTGACGTCGGGGCCGAAACGGCCAACCACGATGTCTGCACCGTTCCCGCCCGGCTCAGGGGCAAAACGCGGCGGCGGCAAGGGCGCCGTTGCACGAGGCACCGATAGTACGGGGCAGACGGGTTCGACGCAGGACGGCCACCTGGCGTCGCCGTTCAGCCCGCTGGCCCGGCCGATAGCGTGGACGGTCGTGGAGCCCACTCAAGACGCCTCAGCCCTGATCCGGGAGTATCTGCTGCTCGGCCTGCGCTTCGACCGGATCGAGTCCGGCTACGTCGACTCCTTCACCGGGGATCCGGCGCTACGGCAGCAGGTGGACAACGAACCCGCGCCGGACCCGGCCGAGCTGGCCCGGCAGGCCGACCGGCTGCGGGCGGCGGGGGTGCGGGTGGTCACCGGTGTGCAGGCCGAGGCGGTGGCGGCCGGGCCGCTGCGGGAATGGCTGCACAACAGCGCACCGGGCTGCCGCACGTCACCTGGAAGTACGCCGCCAGCGTCGACGGGCGCAGCGCGGCCGCCGACGGCTCCAGCCAGTGGATCACCAGCGACGCCGCCCGCGCCGACGTGCATCGCCGCCGCGCAGCCGCCGACGCGATCGTGGTCGGCACCGGCACCGTGCTGGCCGACGACCCGACGTTGACCGCCAGGCTGCCCGACGGCAGCCTGGCCGATCGCCAGCCGCTGCGCGTGGTGGTGGGGGAGCGCGAAATCTCCTCGGAGGCAAAGGTGCTCAACGACGACTCGCGCACCATGGTGATCCGCACCCACGAGCCGGCCGAGGTGCTGCGGGCGCTGAGCGACCGCACCGATGTGCTCATCGAGGGCGGCCCCACCCTGGCCGGGGCGTTTCTGCGGGCCGGGGCGATCGACCGCATCCTGGCCTACGTGGCGCC
>PPEA01000864.1 GCA_002967005.1 Mycobacterium talmoniae | reverse complement strand
TCGGGCTGCTCGCCGGGCGCGCCACCACGGCCTGCCCGCCGTTGAGCCCGGTCGCGCTGGCCGGCGCCGACCTGACCCTGTCGGTGCTCCAAATGCGCCGCAACCTAACCGAACTCATGGACTGCGCGCGCGCCGACGCCAGCCCGGACGCGGCGTTGATGCTGCGGGCCCGACGCGATCAGGTGCTGTCCTTCGAGCGGGCCATGAACGCGGTGCGGCTGTTCATCGGACAATCCGACGACGACGGCCGGGCCGAACGGGTGTGGCGGGATGTGCAGACCGCGCGCATGCATGTCGCCAACGACGTCGACCGGGTGCTGGCGGTGGTCGGCGAGTTCGCGTTCGGGTTGCCGGTCGACGAGTTCATCTTGTGAGCGGTCACACCCAGGCGTCGGAGGACAGGGTGCGCAGCACCCGGGACAGCATGCTGTCGGTGTCGGCGGCGGCTTGCGCGGTGGTGTCGGTGTCGACGCGGCCGAGCTGCTGGGAGATGCGGCCGGCGGCCCGCATCACGAACGGGGCGGTGCGCTGCAGCCGGGGCATCGGCACCGCACCGGTCAGCGACAGGCCGGCGATCTCCCCGTCGCCGGTGCGGATCGGCGCCGCAACACTGCACAGGCCGACCGCCAATTCCTCGGTGTCGTAGGCCAACCCGTGCCGGGACCGGATCCGGGCCAACTCCTGATGCAGCGTCGGCAGGTCGGCGATGGTGGCCCGGGTCCGTTTGCGCAGCGGGTGGGCCACCACCGCGTCCACCTCTTCGGCGTGCAGCTGCGCCAGCATGGCTTTGCCCAACGCACTGGCGTGCGCCGGGGTGCGCCCGGCGACCGGGTCGGCACCAGCGCACCGCTGTCCCCGGCGACCTTGTCGAGGTAGACGACGTCACCGCCGAGCAGCACCCCGAGGTGGACCACCAGCCCGGTGTCGGCGTGCAGCCGGGTCAGCGTCGCCCGACGCCGCCCCGCGCAGCTCGGCGTGGTCCATCATCCGGCCCACCGGCAGCGGGGAGGCGGCGATGCAGTAGCCGTCGGGCCGATGCTGCAGCAGCCCAACCGCATACAGCTGTTTGAGGATGCGGTGCACCGCGACCGAGGCAGCCCGGTGCGGGACACCACCTGATCGAGGCGCAGCCGTTTACCGGGGTCGTCGAACAGGTTCATGATCAGCGCGACCCGGGCCACCATCGAGGTGGTGTCGGCAGTCGCCATCGCCGGCCTCCTCACGTTCGAACCAAACAATCCCACTCAGCGAGATCAGAGGGCAACCCCGCAACCGGGTCGTTGACGATGAGGGGCATGACCCCACAGGTGTTCGCCGCGATCGAAGGCTGCGCCGCGCGGCTGCGGTCGTCCGATCGGCTGGACGCCGCGGCGGTGGCGGTGCTGCGCGGCACCGAGGTGGCCCGCATGCTGCAACCGGAGGATTATGGCGGCTTCGCAACACATCCGGGCGATTTCGCGGAGGCGGTGATGACGCTCGCCGCCCTGCACGGCCCAGCCGGGTGGGTCGCCGGCATGGTGGGCGTGGCCGGCTGGCAGTTGGCGATGGCACCGCGGCGGGTGCGCGACGAAGTGTGGGAGGCCGACGCCGACACCTGGGTGACCTCGGTGTTGGAGCCGGCGGGGACGCTGACCCCGGCCGCCGACGGCTACCGGCTCACCGGGTGCTGGCCGGCCGGGTTGGGCATCGACCACGGCGACTGGGTGCTGCTGGGCGCCCGGCTCGACGGCGGACCCCG
>PPEA01000863.1 GCA_002967005.1 Mycobacterium talmoniae | reverse complement strand
CCAGCACCCGTAATGTTCATCGACGACGCCCACATCTTGCGGGCCTCATCCTCAACCGTCTGAGCGTGCACATCAAACCGGCCCGCCATCGCCCGCATCTGATGCGGATCCGTCATAAAACGCGTAGCCATCTCAAAATCTCCTTAACTCGTTGCTTGTCAACAGTTTTCGATTACCCGGCGGCCGGGGGTCGGGCGATCACGGTGGGCCGGAAGCCGTATTTGGGTGTCGCGTTGCCAAAGCCGTTGCCCAGCATCCCCGACATCGGCATCCCGGGCATGCCGGGCATCCCGCCCTCGGGGGCCGCGGTCATGGTGGTGCCGGCCAACGTGGTACCCACGGTGGTGTTGGACGCCGGCACCGCGGCCGCCCAGGCCTGCGGCACCGACAGGGTGGCCTTGACCGTCGCCGCTTGACCCATCCCGGCCGACACCAACGACCCCGATCCGCCCAGGCTGCCCGGCCCGACAAGGCCCATGCCCACCCCCGGCACCGCGGGCATCGCCATCGCCGGCGCGTCCAAACCGAGGTTGGCGCCGCTGGTGGCCGCGTGGATGGCGGCCAAATCCGCGCCGACCTGGGTGATCCCGGCCGGGGCCATCGGGCTGAACGAGCTGCTGAACAGGTTGGTGATCCCGTTCGACAGATCCGAGTTCGAAACGCCCAACCAGCCCAGGATGTTCGGGATCGTCTGCCCGCCGGAGGTCCCCGAGCTAGACGCGGTGGAGGCGGTGGATTGCAGCGGTGAAGCCAACTGCTGCAACGCGGTCGGCATCGCCGAGGTCAGCTGGGACAGCACCGACTGGGTCTGCGAACTGGCGGCGGTGCCGCTCGCTTGCGACACCGCCACACCCTGCTGGGCGGCCCCGGCGGCGTTGGTGGTCTGCGGCGCCGCCGTAAACGGGGTCACCTTCGTCGCACTCGCCGAGGAGCCCGCGTAGCCGTACATGGCCGCCGCGTCCTGGGCCCACATCTCGCCGTAATGCGCCTCGGTCGCCGCAATCGCCGGCGTGTTCAGACCCAGGAAGTTCGTCGCCACCAATGCCGCCAACTGGGCGCGATTGGCCGCCACCAACGCCGGCGGCACCGTGGCCGCGTACGCCGCCTCAAACGCCGCCGCCGCCGCGGCCGCCTGCGTGGCGGCCTGCTTGGCTTGCCCGGCAGTGGTGTTCATCCACGTCACATAGGGCATCGCCGCGGCGGTCATCGACGCCGACGCCGGACCCGACCACCCCTGATCGGTCAGCCCAGAAATCACCGCACCGTACGCCGAGGCCGCCGACCCCAACTCCGCGGCCAACCCATTCCACGCCGACGCCGCGGCCATCAACGGCCCCGACCCCGCGCCGGCATACATCCGCGCCGAATTCACCTCCGGCGGCAACGCACCAAAATCCATCAGCAAACCCCCTTGGTTACGGCCGAAGCCGGGCAGGCGTCCATGCGGGCCGGTAACGCGCGCCTCCGCGGAACTGCGTGTCCCAGAACGTCAGACATGGACTTTCTCCTCACAGCACAGCCCAACCCGGCGCGGCTCAGTCCGCTGTGGTGGGCGCGCGCCAAGACACCCGCCGGCGCAGTGCAGGCGTGTGTCAGGGAAGGAGGCGCAAGCCGATTCAGGAAGCGGAAGTGCAGCCGGGGCCGGATCGGAACGAAACGGTCATCGATTGCGGATAGGGACTATCTCCACTGGGACTCAATCTCGCTCTCACCTCCTCACGGCCAGGGCACACGGGGGGTGCCGTCACGGT
>PPEA01000862.1 GCA_002967005.1 Mycobacterium talmoniae | reverse complement strand
CCATCGAAGAGGCGCGCCGGGAGGCCAAACGCCGGGCCCGCGGGCTGTCCCCGGAGGCCAAACCCGTGCCACGGGGCGCGATTCGCGGCCTGAAGCTGGTGGTCGCAACGGTGCTGGCGGTGCTCGTCGCGGTGGGGCTCGGCCTGATCCTGTACTTCACCCCGGTGATGTCGGCGCGCGATGTCGCCGTCTCCGGGGCCGAGGTGGTGACCCGCGAGGAGGTCCTCGACGCCGCCCAGGTGCAGGTGGGCACCCCGCTGCTGCAAATCGACACCGACCAGGTCGCCAACCGGGTGGCCACCATCCGGCGGGTCGCCAGCGCGCGGGTGCAGCGCGACTACCCGTCGACCCTGCAGATCACCATCGTGGAACGTATCCCGTTGGTGGTCAGGGATTTTGCCGACGGGCCGCACCTGTTCGACCGGGACGGGGTGGACTTCGCGACCGCGCCGCCACCGCCGTCGCTGCCGTATCTGGATGTCGAGAATCCCGGGCCGTCGGATCCGGCGACCCAGGCCGCGCTGCAGGTGCTGACCGCGCTGAGCCCCGACGTCGCCGACCGGGTGGGCAAGATCGCGGCCCCGTCGGTCGCGTCGATCACGCTGACCCTGACCGACGGCCGGGTGGTGATCTGGGGGACCACCGACCGCACCGCCGAGAAGGCGCAGAAGCTGGCCGCGGTGTTGAGCCAGCCCGGGCAGACCTACGACGTGTCCAGCCCGGACCTGCCCACCGTCCGCTAGCCGGACCGCCGCGTTGCACGTGCGGCCAGGGTTGGGGATTTCGTGGTCGGGCGCAGCCCTCAACCGCACCGCCAGAACCGACGCCATAGACGACGTCGGCCGCGAGCCGGCGAGGCCGAGCCTGTACTCAGGGCGCTGAGCCTGTAGTTACGGCGTCGAGCCTGCGCTGAGGGCGTCGAGCCTGTAGTTACGGCGTCGAGCCTGCGCTGAGGGCGTCGAGCCTGTACTCAGTGCGCCGATCCTGTACTCAGGCCGTGTTTTTCGCCGCGACATGGTCCTGGATACAGGCTCGGCGCCGCCAGTGCAGTCTCGATGCCCTGGATACAGCCTCGGTGCCCTCAGCGCAGTCTCGATGCCCTGGACACAGCCTCGGTACCCTCAGCACAGTCTCGACGCCCCTCAGCACAGTCTCGACGCCGCAACCACAGGCTCGGCGCCCCAATGCTGCTGCCGGCGTCCACCATCGGCGACCCAACCCGAAAAATTCGCCCGCCGCGTTTCGGCGCGCCTGCCGGGATAGGCGGCGCCGCGGCCCTACCGTTCTGTTTGCGCGGAACAACTTGACATAACTCTAATCCTCTGGTTGAGGTTGAGGGTTTGCGACACGCCAAGGAGTTCGGCGTCAGGCCACTGTCCCACCCGGGTCCGCCACGGACCCACGCAGTCCCCATCAGGGAGGAACACGAACGATGACCCCCCCGCACAATTATTTGGCCGTCATCAAAGTCGTGGGTATCGGCGGCGGCGGCGTCAACGCGGTGAACCGCATGATCGAGCAGGGCCTCAAGGGCGTGGAGTTCATCGCCATCAACACCGACGCGCAGGCGTTGTTGATGAGCGACGCCGACGTCAAGCTCGACGTCGGCCGCGATTCGACGCGCGGCCTGGGCGCCGGCGCCGATCCCGAGGTCGGCCGCAAAGCCGCCGAGGACGCCAAGGACGAGATCGAAGAGCTGCTGCGCGGCGCCGACATGGTGTTCGTCACCGCCGGCGAGGGCGGTGGCACCGGC
>PPEA01000861.1 GCA_002967005.1 Mycobacterium talmoniae | reverse complement strand
CCCCAGCCGGCGTTGCCGCCCGGCCCAGGATCGGCATCCGCCACCACCCCCACGGCGGTCACCGCGATGCCGATCAGGGTGGTCTCGGCGTGGTGCTCCCCGAACAGGTGCCGCACCGATTCGGCGACGATGTAGGGGGCGCTGAGCCAAAACGACACCGCCACACCGATTTGGGCGCGCCGTTCCGCGGTGTCCGACAGGGTGCGCGCACCGGTGAACCGCCAGATCACCATCGCGCCGGCCAGTCCCTCGGGGATGCTGCCCAGCGCCCACCCGGTCAACGCGATGGACCCGGCCGCTAACCCCTGCCACAGTCCGACCGCACCCTCGGCCGCCACCAGCACCAGGCTGATCCAGGCCAGCCGCCGCGCCCAGCGGGCGGCGCGGTGCCAGCCGGCGTCGTGCACCACCGGCGCGGCGTGCACATGGTCGTGGTCGTGGGCGACCCCACAGGCGGCGTCGACCAACTCGGCACGGTTAGCGGGGCTCACGATCTCCACCCAGCGATGGTATCCGCAATCCGCGCCGGACCGCCCCTGGCGCGGACTCGGCATCGGGCTGAGCGGACACTACCTGCAGATTTGACGCTCCCGTCAGGGAACCGTTGGCTGCGCAGACGCCGGCTCGTAGGCTGGCGACCAGGCGCGCACCGACGACGACAGCTGGGATCTGGCCACCGAGTGTGGGGGCGACCGCGACGATGGTGGCCGCCGGCCGGGCCCGCGCCACCCGCGCGGGCCTCATCGAGGACCGGTTCGCCGAACCGCTGGTGCGCGCGGTCGGCATCGACTTCTTCACCCGCTGGGCGACCGGGGAGCTCGACGCCGCCGACATCGACATCCCCGACCACCCGTGGGGGATGCAGCCGATGACCAACCTGCTGGCGGTGCGGACCCGCTACATCGACACCTTCCTCGACGAGGCCGCCGCCGCGGGGATCCGCCAGACCGTCATCTTGGCGTCCGGGCTGGACGCCCGGGGATACCGGTTGTCCTGGCCGGCGGACATGACGCTGTTCGAGATCGACCAACCGGCGGTCCTGGCGTTCAAGGCGACCACGCTGACCGCGCTCGGCGCGCAGCCGACCGTCGAGTTACGCACGGTGCCGGTGGATCTGCGCCACGATTGGCCATCGGCGCTGCGGGCGGCCGGGTTTGACGCCGCACAGCCCACCGCCTGGGTCGCCGAGGGCCTGCTGGCGTTCCTTCCCCCCGACGCACAGGACCGCCTGCTGGACAACATCACCGAGCTTAGTGCCGACGGCAGCCGGTTGTTCGCGGAAATGTTCCTGCAAACCCCCGACTCCCAGCAGGCCATGCAGGCCGCGAACCAACGCTGGTACCAGCACGGTCTGCAGGTGCACTTGGACGGTTTGGGCTACCCGGGCGAACGGAACGATCTCGTCACCTACCTGGACGACCGCGGCTGGCGCACCACCCGCACCTACTTCAGCCAACTGCTGGCCGACGCCGGACTACCGGTGCAGACACCAGGCGACAGCACCTCAAAAGCGAACGAAAACCATTACTGCACCGCAATATTGACTCAGCGGCCACACACGTGAGTGGCCGCCGCCGCTACACAAACCGCCACGCGGCGCGGGCGATGGCGAGTTCCTCGTTGGTGGGCACCACCAGCACGGTGATCGGCGAGGTGGCGGCGGAGATCACCCGCGCATCGCGGCTGTCGGCGCGGTTGCGCTGCGGGTCGACGGCGATGCCGAGGCTGTCCAGCCCGGCCAGCAGCGGCTCGCCGTC
>PPEA01000860.1 GCA_002967005.1 Mycobacterium talmoniae | reverse complement strand
AGGTCCACCAGGATCGGCACCCACCGGGGTGCGTAGACCCGGCGTGCCCGCCGGGCGATGCCGGTGGTGATCGCCGTGGCCGCCGTCGCGGCCGGGATGGGCTTGCCGAGCGCGGCGGGCAGGGCCGCCAGCATCGCCCCCACCCCGGAACCCGCGATCATGTCCTGCGCCAACCCGGTGTCGACCAGGCCGAAGTAGGCGATGCCGATGTCGACCCCAGTGGCGCCCAGTTCGATACGCAACGACCGCACCAGCGACTCCACCCCGGCCTTGGCGGCCATGTATCCGCTGACGGTCGGCCCCGGGATCACTGCGCCGATCGAGGCGACCGCCAGGACGTAGCCGCGTCGCCCCCGCAGATAGGGCAGCGTCGCGGCGACGGTGTGGAAGACACCGACCAGGTCGACGTCGATAACGCGACGCCACTCCCCCGGATCCACGGCCGCGACGGTCGCCGCGGGTCCCGCGATACCGGCGTTAGCCACCACGACATCCAGCCCACCGAAGCGTGCCGCCGCCGCCGCGCAGGCATCGGTCATCGATTCGAAGGACGTCACGTCGGCGTCGAACGCGGTTGCGGCGCTACCGAGTTCACCGACCAGGCGTTGGGCGGTCGCCATGTCGTGGTCAAGGATGGCGACCCGGGACCCGTGCCCGACGAGTTGGCGGGCGACCTGGGCGCCGATGCCCTGCGCCCCGCCGGTGATCAGAACGACTTTGCCGGCCAGGCGTTCCGCGCCCCTCATGCGGCCCGCCTGACCCGCAGCGGCACCGACACCGGATGCGCTTCGAGGTCCGGATACGGGGTGGCGATGCTATCCGGCAGGGTGGGGTCGAACGTGGTCCGCGGCGGGGGGAGCAGCAGATCGGCGGGCATACCAGCGACGTTAGGGCCCGTGGCTGCGCGGCGGAATGCGCAAATCAGACACCGATTTGATGTCTTCGGACAGATGTCGCTGACGCGTCCAGCCAGCGGCACTAGCGCCAGATTATTCGGCCGTGTAGTATTTTTCTACATGACCGTAGGAACGGCCGACAGCCGGGCCCGGGCCGCGCATTTGGGGCCGGAGCGGCGTCGCCCGCAGGTGCTGGATGCGGCGTTGGCCATCGCGAACGAACGCGGGGTGGCGGCGGTGACGATTGGTGCGGTCGCCGAGCGGTTGGCCGTGACCCGTCCGGTGGTGTACTCGTGCTTTGGGGACCGGGTGGAGTTGCTGCGTGCCCTGCTCGACCGCGAGCAGGGCCTGCTCGTCGGCGAAGCGATCGCGGTCTTGCCCCGTAACCGCGCCGACGCCGACGAGGCGGTGTTCGTCGAGGGCTTCCAGGCGCTGCTCGAGTCGGTGGCCGGCCGGCTGGACGCGTGGCGGCTGATGATGAGCAGCGACCCCGACCCCGCCGTCGCCGAACACTTCAGCGACGGCCGCGCTGTCATCGCCGAGCACTTCGCCAAACTGCTGCGCCCCACGTTGAAGCACTGGGGCACCACCGATGTCGAGCGCAAGCTGCCGGTGCTGGTGGAGCAGTTCATGTCGGCGTGCGAGGGGGCGGTCCGCACCTTGCTGCACGGTGACCACGACTGGACGCCCAGCACCCTGGGCGCGTTCATCGGCGCCGGCGTCTACCGCGCGTTCCGGAACGCCTGAACCACACCGGCCCGACAGAGGGGAATCCAGATGAGCGTCCGATCCGATGCGCTGTTCGACCCGAAGCGGGCGACTTCGCGCAGTTCGACACGCGTACCCGGGAGATCTTCCGGACGACGATCGAGTTCTTCGAATCCCACGGCAAAC
>PPEA01000086.1 GCA_002967005.1 Mycobacterium talmoniae | reverse complement strand
CGGCGAGGTCGGTGCGGGCGTCGACGATCGCCACGTCGGCGGACCCGGCCTCCAGCAGTGAGGAAACCTCCGTCGGCGCGGCCCGCACGTGGTGCGGCAGCAGCGACAACGCGGGCAGCACCGACTCAGGGTGCGGGTCGGCGGTCAGCAGCAGTAGATCCAAGAAGCCCCTCCAGCCTCGGGGGAAGCCATCTCCCAATATGCACGGCGAGAGTCAGTGCCTAAGGTATTTAACGATAGCGTGCGACCTGCTCTTTCGCTGTGCTCAACCCATCCGCGGACGGTGGTAGGCCAGAATGTGCGGGTGCGCAGAGTGCTGATCGGTGTGGCCGCCGCCCTGGGTGTGGTGCTGCTGACGGCCGTCGGCGTCGACTTCGGGACGTCGATCTACGCCGAGTACCGGCTGTCGCGGTCGGTGCGTGCGGCGGCGCATCTGGGCTCGGATCCGTTCGTCGCCATCCTGGGTTTTCCGTTTATCCCGCAGGCGGCGCGGGACCACTACGACGAGTTGGAGATCAAGGCCACCGCCGTCGAGCATGCCCGGGTCGACAAGGCGACGCTGGAGGCCACCATGCACTCCATCGACCTGTCCGACGCGTCCTGGCTGGTGGGGCCCAACGCCACGCTCGTGGTGCGCAAACTGGAGAGCCGGATCATCATCGACTCCGTGCACCTGGGCCGCTACCTGGGTATCCGCGACCTGATGGTGGAGGCGCCGCGGGACGAAACCAACGACGCCACCGGCGGCACCACCGAATCCGGCATCTCCAGCAGCAGCGGGCTGGTGTTCACCGGCACCCCGAGATCGGCGGGCTTCGACCACCGGGTCAGCGTCGGTGTGGACCTGTCGATGACCGGCGCGGACAAAACCACCCTGGTGTTCACCCCGACCGAGGTCCTGACCGGGCCCGACACCGCCAACCAGCGGGTGCCCGACGACAAGCGGGACGCGGTGCTGGCCGCGTTCCGCGCCGAACTCCCGGATCAGAAGCTGCCGTTCGGGGTGTCGCCCACCAGCCAGGGCGCCCGCGGCTCGGATGTGATCATCGAAGGCATCACCGAGGGGGTCACCCTCACCCTCGACAAGTTCCGGCAGTCGTGACCCGCCGATGATTACCGCGCTGGTCGCGATCGCCGCCGGGCTGGCGCTGGCCACGGTGTTGGCCGGCTGCGGCAAGGACGTGCAGGTCAGCTTCGCCGCGCCGGCGGACCTGCCGCAATCGCTGCAATCGCTGCCGGGTGGGGGGCTGCTGGTCGACCCGGACGCGATGCGCCGCGACGCCGATCTGGTGGTGACGGTCGACATTCCCAGCATCAACCGGCTCGGCGGCCTGCGTGATCTGGCCGAATCGGCGCGCGAACTGCTGGTGATCGACCACCACGCCTCCAACGAGTTGTTCGGCACCGCCAATTTCGTGGATCCGTCCGCGGATTCGACGACGCTGCTGGTCGCCGAGCTGCTCGACGCGTGGGGCAAACCGATTGACCTGCCGGTGGCGCATTGCCTGTATGCCGGGCTGGTCACCGACACCGGGTCGTTCCGCTGGGCCTCCGCCCGCGCGCACCGGTTGGCGGCCCGGCTGGTGGAGTTGGGCGTCGACAACGCCGCGGTCAGCCGGGCGCTGCTGGACACCCACCCGTTTGCCTGGCTGCCGATGTTGGCGCGGGTGTTGTCCTCGGCGCGGCTGGTGCCCGACGCCGTCGGGGGCCGCGGGCTGGTCTACGCCGTGGTCGACCACCAGGAATGGAGCGCGGCCCGGTTCGAGGAAACCGAAAGCATCGTCGACATCGTGCGCACCACCCAGCAGGCCGAGGTGGCGGCGGTGTTCAAGGAGGTCGAGCCGCAGCGCTGGTCGGTGTCGATGCGGGCCAAGTCGGCGGTGGATCTGGCGGCGGTCGCCTCGGGCTTCGGCGGTGGTGGGCATCGGCTGGCCGCCGGCTACTCGGCG